>CACLLG010000015.1 GCA_902607735.1 uncultured Pelagibacteraceae bacterium
ATAAAAAAAGAGAATTATTTGGTGGAGAAAAACTTACTACAAATAATCGAATGGAATTAACTGCAGCAATCAAAGCTTTAGAGTACTGTAAAGAAGAAGAAGGTAAACAACCATCTTTAAAGCAAATAAAAATTTATACTGATTCTATTTATGTAAAAGAAGGAATCACCGTTTGGATTAATAATTGGGAAAAAAATAATTGGAAAACTGCCGATAAAAAAAATGTTAAAAATGTAGATTTGTGGAAAAAACTTAAAGCACTAACAGAATCTAGTCAGGTGCAATGGAATTGGATTAAAGGTCATTCACAAAATCCAATGAATGAATTAGCTGATAAACTAGCAAAAGAGGCGACACCAATTTAAATTATATTTGTTTTAAAATATATTTTTTTAAATTTTCTAAATTTTTAGGTAATCTTTTATATTCCTCTTTTTTGGTTAATACGCCTTGTAAACTTTCAGGTAAATTAGGTTCTACACCTGTTTCTTTCGCTACCACATCTGAAAACTTTGAGGGGTGCGCAGTAGATAAAACTATAGTTTTTTCTTTTAAAGGTATTTTTTGTGTAACTCCTATACCAACTGCTGTATGTGGATCAATTAACATTTTATTATTTTTATAAATTTCGCTTATTATGAATCTTGTTTCATTTTCAGACAAACTTTCCGAACAGAAACTTTCTTTAATTTTTTCAACACTTTCTTTTTCAAGCTTAAATTCCCTTTTTTGGCTAAAGTCATTCATTAAGTTTAATATTTTTTTTGAATTATTAGAGCAAATATCAAAAATTAATCTTTCAAAATTACTTGCTACTTGAATGTCCATACTAGGAGAAATAGTATGTTCAACTTTTGTTGGTTTATAAAGACCTGTCTTAATTACCCTTTTTAAAATGTCATTTTTATTTGTAGCTATTACTAATTTATTGATTGGGAGTCCCATTTTTTTTGCCACATATCCTGCATATATGTCGCCAAAATTGCCAGTGGGGACTGAAAAATTTATTTTCTCACCTTTTTCACTTATTTTGAAAAAAGAAAAAAAATAATACACAATTTGAATAACAATTCTTGACCAGTTTATTGAATTCACACCTGACATATTAATTGAACTACTAAAAGTTTTATCTGCAAACATAGTTTTAACCACTTTTTGACAATCATCGAAATTTCCTTCCAGCGCAATATTAAAAACATTTTTAGAATTTACAGTTGTCATAAACTTTCTCTGAACATCGGATATTTTTTTATCTGGATGAAGAACAAAAATGTTCATATTTCTTCTATCTTTTATAGCACTTATGGCTGCTGCGCCTGTGTCTCCTGAAGTTGCAACAATAATATTAATTTTTAAATTATTTTTTTCTAAAACTTTTTGATACATATTTCCGATAACCTGCATTGCTATGTCTTTAAATGCTAAAGTTGGTCCATGAAATAATTCAAGCAAATTTAATTTACCCATTTTTTCAATTTTAACTACATCTTTTGCTCTAAAGCTCCTGTAAGAAATTTCTACTAAATTTTTAATTTCATTTTCACTAAACTCATCCGAACAAAATTTATAAATTATTTTAGTAGCTAATTCCCTATAAGAAAGATTTCTTAGATTTTCTAATTCGTTAATATTAAATGTAGGAAAAATTTTTGGTACAAAAAGGCCACCGTCAGGAGCTAAACCTCTTAAAAGAACATCTTGAAATGAAAAAGTTTTCTCACTATTTCTAGTACTTATATATTCCATACCCTCTATTAGTATAGAATTTTGATATTATCTAGGCAAAACAACAGTTGTGCTAAACCTAAATTATTTTTCTTGAGAAATTTCCTTTCTATTTGAGATATATTTCTTCCAAGCCCAATTTCCAACACCTAAAAGAATTAACGCGAATACTATAATAGCGAGTGCTATTTTTCCCCCATTATTATCAGTAATACAAACAGCACAAAGGTGAAGTACCGCATCTGGTTGAAATATTAAAGTTTTTAAAATCATTTTAACTCTTTTGCTTCTTATACTCTTTATAATCAAAAAAAGTGAATTGGATAGTAACTTCTTTTATATTTTTTGTCTTGCTATCTTTTGTCACCTCGGGATCAATTAAAAGCACCAATGTATATTTGTCTTTTTGCTTTGGTTTTAAAGTTTTTGCATCATAACAAAAGCAATTAATTTTACTAATGTAATTTCCAAACTTATTAGGAAAATAAACAAATGTAGCTATTCCCGTTGTTTCTGTTTTCCCTAGGTTTTCGACTATATATTCTACTGTTGTTACTTCTCCAGGCTTAACCTCTATATTTGGTTTCACTGGCAAAAAATTCCATTGTAAATCGGGATGGACACTTGTTAATAAATTTATTGATATCGGTGTCTCGGCTAACATCTGTTTTTTTTTTTGAAATTTATTTATTGAAACATAGGAGAATAAAGCTAATCCCAGTAAAAAAATTATTAGAAGATTTATATTAAAAAAATTTTTTTTATTAATCTTCATATTAAAAATATTTAAAACTTTAAACTATTTTGTCTATTAGTACTAAAGCAAAAATCATAAAAAGAAATAATATTGAATAACCAAATAATTTTGCAGCTAATTTTTTTTCTACTACTGAGTTCTTTTCTTTTAATAATTTATAAGAAATATAAAAATAATAAATACTAAGTAAAGTTGCTGGCAACAAATAAATTGAGCCAGAAAAATTTAAAAAATATGGTGATACTACAACTGGGAATAAAATTAATGCATACAATAAAATATTAAATTTTGTAGTTTTTATACCAGATGTAACTGGCAACATTGGGATTTTTGCTTTTTTATAATCTTCTGATTTATACAAACTTAATGCCCAAAAATGGGATGGTGTCCATATAAAAATAATTAAAAACAAAATAATTGGTTCCAGTGTTATTCCATTTGTGGCAATAGCCCAACCAATCACAGGAGGCAAAGCTCCAGCAGCTCCTCCAATAACAATATTTTGGGGAGTTTTTCTCTTAAGCCAAATTGTATAAACAAAAAGATAAAATAAAATTGTAATAGCTAACAAAGATGCTGCAATTAAATTTGAAAAAATATATAAAGTAATTACAGAAATCAGTGAAGACAAAATTCCAAAAGTGAGCGCCTGGTTTTTCGTTAGCTTTCCTGTTGGAATTGGCCTAAGACATGTTCTAGTCATCAAAGAATCTAAATCAGATTCGTACCACATATTTAATGCGCCCGCTGCACCAGAGCCCAGAGCAACAGCTAAAAGAGAGAAAATTGCATCAAAAAAATTAATTTTTACAGGGGCTATTAATAGACCGACAGCACATGTAAAAATTACTAATGACATTACGCGAGGCTTCATTAAATTAAAAAAAGCCTTCATGTTACTAAAGTAATCTAACTTTAGTGTTTTTGATTTAATAGCAGTCATATTTTAAAACAGAATGTAGGATTAGCCCCCTACTACAAAATAAAACAAACGTGTAAAAAAAGTATAATAAGATTCTGCAACCATGATTCCTATGAATACTCCTATAAGGGTCATTGGCCAGAGAAGAACATTCACAATAGCCCAACGTTCCCAATATAAATGCATAAAAATTGCCATTATTAATCCTGCTTTGACTAACATAAAAAATACAATTAAAGACCATCTTAATAGTCCTTGATAATTTATGTAATCAACCATGTATGAAAAGAAACTAAATACAAATAGCAGACCCCAAATCCAAAGGTAAACTCCTATTTTGTGTGTATGTACTTCTTGTTTTTTATCACCTGTCATAGCTTGCCTTACCAAAGATAGAAAAATGCAAAAATAAATACCCAGACCAAATCTACAAAGTGCCAATATAGTCCTAAAATTTCTATAGCTTCATAATCAGATTTCATAGAAGTAAAATAACCTCTTCTACCCGTGTCAAAATCTCCTCTAAAAACCTTTCTTGAAAAAATAAATAGAAAAATTACACCGATAGAAACGTGTGTTCCATGAAAGCCTGTTACCATGAAAAAGAAGGCACCAAATTGTTCTGCACCAAATGGATTGGACCACGGTCTTACTCCATCATGAAAAATTAACTTTGACCATTCAAATGCTTGCATTCCAACAAAAGTTAAACCGCCTATTGCAGTAGCTAATAAAAACCAGCCACATAATTTACGATTTTTTTCATAACCATATTTCACTGCTATGGCCATTGTTCCGCTACTTGTAATTAATACAAATGTCATAATTGCTATAAGTAACAAAGGAACACTTGTTCCAAAAACAGTTAATCCAAAGACTTCACTTGGATATGGCCACGGTATAGTTGTTGAAGCACGAGCTGTCATTAATGAAATCAAGAAACAACTGAAAATAAATGTATCACTCAAGAGAAAAATCCACATCATAGCTTTTCCCCAAGGCACACCTTTGAAAACTCTTTGATCTGAACCTAAATCATGTACAAATCCTTTTGATCCTTGTGGAAGTTTTTTAATATCAAATTGGCTCATTAATTATTTCCTTTTTATGTTGCTATCATTAAACCGAACAAAATTATCCAAACTATTAATAAAAAATGCCAGTATATAGCGCATAGTTCAATTGCTTGTTTGGTTTTTGATAGGCTAAAATTCTCTTTAAATATTTTGGTGGTAGCTTTCCCCCAAAAAAATAAACCACCTAATAAATGCAAGCCATGTAATGCTGTGAAAAGGTAAAAGAAAGCGTTCGCTGGATTTGTTGATGCATATTGTCCAATACCAATAAAATGCTGCCAAACCAAAAGTTGACCAGTAATAAAAGCAAAAGTTAAAAATCCAACTAAAAGTAAGCTATTTTTTACTTTCTCAAAATTATTTTCATCAGAATAAACTTTGCTCTTATGAAAAACAAAACTAGTTAAAATTAAAATAAAAGTATTTATCCAAAGCAACCAAGGTTCAGATAAACTTTTCCAATCATGAACTAACATTCTGTCAGAATAAGAAACAACAAATAAGGAAAAAATAACAGTGCTAACAACCATCACTGTTCTAACTCCAAGCTTTGCTTTGCTAGAAGCCAGTGTTTTGCCATCGTGTTGATTATCAATAATTACCTGAGATGCTTCCCAGGGTTTTTCTGATAAAAGTTTAAAAATATTTAATTCTTTTTTGCTCACGTCTTTTCAGCCTTTGCTGTTGGAACTTGACTTTGTGGAACATCCTGAGGAATATATTCTTTATCTGATCCCGGTACACTAAAATCATAAGGCCAACGATAAACTACAGGCAATTCTTTACCAAAATTTCCATGTACTGGCGGATACTCGGGTGTATGCCACTCTAATGAATTTGCTTTCCAAGGGTTTCTTTCGGATTTTTCTCCCTTGTACCAACTTGTGAAAAGATTATATAAAAATAAAATTTGCGTAAAACCAACGATTAAAGCTGCTACTGTAATAAATTGATTTAGACCTACTCCTGAAGTCATATAAGGACTGTCGTACATTTCGAAATACCTACGCGGAACTCCAATAAAACCTAAATAATGCATTGGAAAATATATTGCGTAAGCTCCAACAAAAGTTATCCAAAAGTGGATTTTTCCTAAAGTTTGATTTAAATGTCTTCCTGTAATAAGTGGATACCAATGATAAATAGCTCCGAACACTACCATAAGAGGAGCAATTCCCATTACCATATGAAAGTGTGCAACAACAAAATAAGTATCTGATAAGGGTACATCAACAATTACATTACCTAAAAATAATCCGGTAATTCCTCCGTTAACAAAAGTTACTATAAAACCAAGAGAAAATAACATTGGAATAGTAAGGTGAATGTTTCCTCTCCAAAGCGTTAATACCCAGTTATAAACTTTAATTGCCGTAGGAACAGCAATTATCAATGTAGTTGTGGCAAAAAAGAAACCAAACCACGGATTCATTCCACTAACATACATATGATGAGCCCAAACAATAAAACTAAGGGCACCAATAATTACTATTGCCCAAACCATCATTCGATAACCAAAAATATTTTTTCTAGCATGAACTGAAATCAAATCAGATACAATTCCAAATGCTGGAAGAGCCACTATGTAAACTTCTGGGTGGCCAAAAAACCAAAATAGATGTTGAAATAGAATAGGGCTGCCTCCTCCATATTCTAATTTTTCACCCATAGAAAAAATTTCTGGCATGAAAAAACTTGTTCCAAGTAAATTATCAAGAGTCATCATTATACAAGCAACAAAGAGAGCTGGAAAAGCTAAGAGAGCAAGAACCGTTGCTGTAAAAATCCCCCAAATTGTAAGGGGCATTCTCATTAAAGTCATGCCACGAGTTCTCGATTGCAACACTGTAATTACATAATTTAATCCACCCATTGTAAAACCAATCACAAATAGTGATAAAGAGATTAGCATAAGAACTATTCCCATCTCAGATCCTGGTGTTCCTGGTAATATTGCTTGTGGAGGATACAAAGTCCAACCAGCTCCTGTTGGTCCCCCGGGTACGAAGAAACTTGCTATTAAAACTAATACAGCAATTAAAAACATCCAGTAACTAACCATATTTACATATGGAAAGACCATGTCTCTAGCCCCTACCATTAATGGAATAAGATAATTACCAAAGCCGCCTAAAAATAATGCAGTAAGAAGATAGATAACCATAATCATGCCATGCATAGTTACCGACTGATAATAAGTTGCCGGACCTAGAAAAGAAAATGTTTCTGGAAAACCTAATTGTAATCTCATCCCCCATGACAAAACTAATCCTATCATACCAATTGCGGTTGCTGTTAAAGCATATTGAACACCAATTACTTTAGCATCTTGAGAAAAAACCCATTTGGTCCAAAAACTTTTAGCATGGTATAATTCCTGTTCAGGAGATTCTTTTGCTGGAATTTTTTCTACAGGCGGAGCATAACTTCCAGAAGAAGTGTCTGCTGCCTTAGTTTCTATTTTATTATCTGTATATTTTTCGCTCATAATTTTAATTTTTATTCTCTGCTATTAATAAATTTTTTTCCAAATTGTTTTTTGCTATCATTTTTTCAAAGCTAATCTGCTTAGCCAACCAATTTGAATAATCTTTTTCATCATCTACTAAAACTCTTCCTCGCATTGCATAATGTCCTGTTCCGCAATATTCGGCACAAAGAATTTCGTAGTCTCCCTTTTTTTCAGGTATAAACCAATAATAAGTTATAATACCTGGAAGCATATCCATTTTTGCTCTGAACTGAGGGACATAAAAATTATGAAGCACATCAAAAGAGCGAAGTTCTACTTTGACAGGTTGATTAATTTCTAAATGCAAGTCAGCATCCATAACTAAAATATCATCTTTACTATTTGGATCGCTTGAGTCTAAGCCATATGGATTATCATCGCTAATTAATCCAACGCTGGTTTTCCCTAAAACACCATCTGCGCCTGGCAATCTATAATTCCAACCCCACTGGTAAGCTACTACTTCTATTTTCATTGCATTTTCTGGAACTGTAATAAATTTATTCCATACAACTAAACCTGGAGCAAGTAATGCAGCAACTCCTAAAGCTGTTAACCAAGTCAATCTAAATTCTAATTTTTTATCTTCGGGTTTATATTCTGCTTTTCTATCTGGTCTATAACGATATGCCCAAACGCAATAAGCCATGAATAAACAAACTGCAACGAACACGGCGCCTGTAACCCAGAATGACAAAATAATTGTATCATCAATATTTCCCCAATTTGAAGCTACTGGTGTCCACCACCAAGGACTCCAAAAATGAAAAATAATTGATCCTATAATAATTAAAACAAATATTACTGAAACAAACACTTTAAATTCCTTATTATTAAATTTACAACTTTTAATGTTTTAAAACAACTTTCTAGAATTAAAATAGTTTTTTTTTCCACATAAACTACATGTCATTTTGAACAATAGCTGTGTCAACTTGATGCAGTTTTAATTTAATTAAAATTTAGGTGATAATTTACAATCGTTACGGCAGCAATTGCGGCTGTCTCTGCCCTTAAAAGATTATTTGCCAACGACAAAGAAAAAATTTCTTTTTTTTCAATTATTAATTGTCTCTCTTTTTCTGAAAAATCACCTTCAGGTCCTATGAGAATGCAAACTGCTCCCTTCTTTTTTTTTGATAAAATATTTTTTAAATCACTTTTTTCACAATTAATATCGCAAAAAATTAAAGATCCATCATTTGGAAATTTGCTTAAAAAATCTTTTAAAGATTCCAATTTATTTATTTCGGGAACAGAAATTCGATTTGATTGTTCGCTAGCTTCAATTATAATTTTTTTTAGTCTTTCAGTATTAATCTCTTTAACGATTGTTCTTTCTGATAATATGGGAATAAATTTTTGAATTCCTAATTCAGTTGTTTTTTGTATCATCATGTCTAAGTAATTTTTTTTTATTGGTGAAAAAGCTAACCACAAATCATTCTCTAATTTTTTGTTTTCAATTAACTTTTCGACTTTAAACTCTGTATTTTCTTTGTTGTGATTAACAATTTTTGTGAGCCACTCTCCATTCTTTGAGTTAAATAGCGAAATTGTGTCACCTGGCTTTAATCTCATTACATTCTTAATATAATGTGATTGTTCAGCAGAAAGGTTTGATAATAAATTTGCTTTTAATTCCTTAGGAAAAAAAAGTCTTATTTTGGAGGGCATGAAAAATTTTTATAAATTAAAGTTAATAATAATTATTTTAGTCATTAATCTTAGTTATAATGCTTTTGCAGAAAATATGAAAGATACACCTTATCATCATTTACCGAATGGAACTTTTAGAAATCCTGAAGGAAGCCCATTAAGAGATCCTAATTTTAAATGGGACATGTCAAAATGGAATAAAGAAAAGAAAAAAATTAAAATCAATATTCCTCCCAATCATGTTGTAGATAAGAAAGAAGTATTAGAAAATCTGAACAAATATAAAAATGATGATTATGTTGCCTGGATTGGGCACGCAACATTTTTAATTAAACTTGGTGATACTACAATAATTACCGATCCTGTTTTTTCAAAAAATATGGGCCCACTAATTTTTGGACCAAAAAGATATGTTGATCCTGCTATTGATTTAAAAGAAATACCAGAGGTAAATTTATTTTTATTAACTCATAATCATTATGATCATTTAGATTATAGAACAATAAAAAAATTTCCTTATAAAAAAGCAAATGTCCTAGCTCCTCTTAAGCTTGGAAGATATTTTACCAAAAACAAATTCAAAAAAGTTAATGAAATGGATTGGTATGATGAAATAATAATTAATGATTTAAAAATTACATTCGTTCCTGCGGTCCATTGGTCAAAAAGAACCTTGACTGATACTGACAAAACTTTGTGGGGAAGTTTTTTGATAGAATATAAAAATAAAAAAATATTTTTTGCTTGTGATACTGGTTATGGAAATATTTATAAAGAATTAGGAGAAAAATATGGACCTATTGATTTAACTTTTATTAATATAGGTGCCTATAATTTTTATCCCATGGCACCAAAAAAAGATAAATCTATTTTTCATACAAATCCCGAGGAAGCATTAAATATTGGCAAGGACTTGAAAAGCAAAAAAGTTTTGGGAATGCATTGGGGAACTGCAGTACTTTCTCTTGAAGATCCTTTTGAACCACCAATAAGATTTAAAAACGCAACCAACATGTATGGTTATCACAAAGATGATGCTATTATATTTAAAATTGGTGAAGTTCAAAAATTAGAAGATTTATTATGAAAATAGAAAATATCAAAGTGTGTGTATTTGATGCTTATGGAACTTTATTTGATGTAAATTCAGCTGCTGCAAAATGTAAAGAAAAACTTGGAAGCAAATGGGAAGGTTTTGCTAATGCTTGGAGAACTACCCAGCTTGAGTATACCTGGTTAAGAAGTCTTATAAAAAAACACAAAAACTTTTGGGAAATCACCGAAGACTCTTTGGATCACACCATGGAAACTTTTAAAATAAAAAAAGAAATGAGAAATGAATTATTAGATTTATACAAAAAGCTTAGTCCCTACCCTGAAGTTACAACGTGTTTAAAAGACCTTAAAGACAAAAAAATTAAAATAGCCATCTTATCTAATGGAACCCCAAATCTTTTAAAAGGATTAGTTGAAAGTAATAATATTCAAAATTATTTTGATGATATTTTTTCTATTGAATCGGTTGGGATTTATAAACCTGATTCAAGAGTATATGAAATGCCTATTAAAAAATATAATTGCAAACCTGAAAATATTTGTTTTATGAGTTCAAATACCTGGGACGTTTCTGGTGGAGGAATTTTTGGTTATAACGCTATCTGGGTAAATCGCTTTAATAAAATTTTCGATAAATTGAGTTATAAACCGAAGTTCATAATTAACAATTTAAAAGGGGTGCTCGAAATTATCTAAAATGAAAAATATTGAGATAAGTAAGATCATAAATCCAGTACAAACTTTTGATGGTGCTGGCGTTAAATTAAAAAGAAGCATTGGTGTTGAACCTGATTATTTTGATCCCTTTTTGATGCTAGATGAGTTTGGTTCCGAAAATAAAGATGATTATATAGGAGGGTTTCCTCCACATCCTCATAGAGGAATAGAAACTGTAACCTATATGCTTAACGGTGAATTTGAACATGAAGATAGTACAGGTGGCAAAGGAAGAATGTCTTCAGGAGATGTGCAATGGATGAAAACTGGTCGTGGTATCATTCATTCTGAAATGCCTGCAATGTCTGAAGGAAAACTTCATGGTTTTCAATTGTGGATAAATATGCCTGCTAAATTAAAAATGAATAAGCCTGAATACATGTACATAAATTCTGACCAAATTCAGATACATAAAGATTTAGAAAAAAAAATAAAAGTTATTGCTGGAAAATTTGAAGATGCCGAAGGTCCTGTTAAAGGACATAATGTTGAACCAGTATATTTTGATATTGAGCTTGAAAAAGAAAAAGAATTTAATTTTAAACTTTCTTCAACGCATAATTCTTTTATCTATCTAATTGAAGGTGAAATTAAAATTGGAGATAAAAATCATAAAAAAGTTAGAAACTCGACTTTAATTCTGCTCACTAAGAGTGAAAAACTGAAAGTTAAAGGTATAACTAAGTCAAAATTTTTATTAATATCAGGAAAACCCATTGGAGAGCCTATTGCGAAAGGTGGACCTTTTGTTATGAATACTAAGAAAGAAATTCTTAAAGCTATTGAAGATTACCAAACTGGAAACTTTGTGCAAAAATGACAAGAGTAGTTAAAATTGAAAAAAATGGTGGTCCAGAAGTTCTTCAAATAAAAAATGTTGATCTCCAAGAGATTCTCCCTGATCAAGTCTTAATAGAAACTAAAGCAATAGGATTGAACTATATAGATACTTATCATCGATCTGGCTCATATCCATTACCTCTTCCTTCGGGAATTGGAGTAGAAGCTTCAGGAATAATAAAAAAAATTGGATCAAAGGTAAAAGATCTAAGTGTTGGAGATAGAGTTGCATATGGAGGTTTACCAATAGGGTCCTATGCGGATGAAAGAATTTATCCTGCCGATAAACTAGTGAAATTACCTGACGGAATTACCTTTGAAATAGCTGCTTCTGTAATGACAAAAGGACTAACAGTCTTTTATCTTTTATATAAAACTTTTCCGGTAAAATCTAATGATACAGTTTTGTTTCATGCAGCAGCAGGTGGGGTTGGACAAATTTTTTGCCAGTGGGCTAAAAGTCTTGGATGCAAAGTTATTGGAACTGTTGGATCAGATGAAAAAGTAAACATAGCTAAAAAAAATGGTTGTGATTTAGTTATAAATTATTCGAAAGAAAATTTTGTCGAAAAAGTTATGGATTTTACAAAAGGAAAAGGAGTTCCTGTAGTGTATGATGGAGTTGGAGCAAAAACTTTTGAAGATTCTATCGCTTGCTTAAAAAATACAGGAATGATGGTTTCTTTTGGAAATTCATCCGGTCCTGTAAAAAATATTGATGTAAAAAAACATATTCAACCTAAAAGTCTATTTTTTACTCGTCCTACAGGAGGACATTATTTTACAACTAAAGAACTATTGAATGAAGCTGCCGATAAACTATTTGAACAAATAAAGTATGGAAAAGTAAAAATTCAAATATTTAAGAAATATAAATTACAAGATGTTGTAAAAGCTCATAAAGAGCTTGAATCTAGAAAAATTTTAGGTCCTGCAATTATTATTCCTTAATGGAAAAATTCCACATATTTGTTCAGTTAACAAGATTAAATAAACCAATAGGTTTTTTTCTTTTATTTTGGCCATGTGTGTGGGGTCTCTCCCTTGGGTATTATTTTAATAACGAAACTCTTTTATATTTTAAATATATAATATTATTTTTTTTAGGTTCCGTTTTAATGCGAAGTGCCGGATGTATTTTTAATGATATTGTTGATAGAGATTTAGATAAAAAAGTAGAAAGAACAAAAAAAAGACCTATTGCATCTGGAAAAATTTCAGTTTTAGAATCTTTTATTTATATTGTTTTACTTTGTCTGATATCTCTCTTAATACTTCTGCAATTTAATAAACTAACAATAATTTTAGGTATAGGTTCAATGATTTTGGCTTTTGCTTATCCTTTTATGAAAAGAATTACTTACTGGCCCCAACTCTTTTTAGGATTAACTTTTAATTGGGGAATAATAATGGGATGGACCTCATTAACAAATAATATATCTCTCGAACCATTTCTTCTATATGTATCAGCCATATTTTGGACACTTGGTTATGACACGATTTATGGACTTCAGGACATACACGATGACGAAATTATTGGCGTAAAATCTACATCAATAAAGTTCAAAAATAATCCTAAAGTCTTTGTTGGGACTTGTTATTGTTTATGTGCTCTATTTATTTTAATAATGTTTTTTATGATGGAAATAAATAAATATATTTTGTTTTTTTCTATACCCTTTGTTACCTCATTATTTTATCAAATAAGAATATTTGATATCAAAAATACAGAGTCCTGTTTGACAGCATTTAAATTTAATAATTTTTCAGGACTTTTAAATTTTATATTTATTTTATCAATTAGTATTTTATGAACTTTTCTGAAGTAAAAAAAATTTTATTAAGGCTGTTTAACCAATACATCAAAAAACATTTTAACAAATTACTACTTTCTCTATTCTTGTCTCTCGTGGTTGCTGGTTCAACAGGAGCTATAGCATGGCTATTGGATCCAGCAATAAAAAAAATTTTCGTTGAACAAGATAAGTCTATGATGTTGTTAATACCAATAGCTATTGCACTATCATTTTCAACTAAGGGAGCATCTTTATATGCCGCAAGAACTATATTGATTAACATAAGCAATAATATTGTAAAAACTATGCAAACACAATTAGCTTCATGTATTTTAAAATCAGACATACGTACAATAGAATCAAAACATTCAGGAAAATATATTGCTCACTTTTTTTATGATGTTGCGCAGGTAAGTCAATTAGTGGGTTCGGGTATATTAAATCTTATGAAAGACACTTTAACCTTAATTGTCTTAGTTAGTTTAATGTTTTATCAAAATTGGAATCTGGCTTTATTTGCGCTTATTATGATGCCATTAGCAGCTTTTGTTGCAAAATCATTGGGAAAAAGAATCAATAAGGCAGTAGATAAAAGCGCAAAAATCGAAGGTGGTTTAACATCATATTTATCTGAAGTCATAAGAGGAACAAGAATGATAAAAATTTACCAACAAGAAAATTTCGAATTTGATAGATCGATGAAAAAGATTGATGAAAGAACAAATATACAAATTAAAATTGGAAAAATTTTAATCAGAGCTACACCAGTCATGGAAGTGCTAACTGGTATAATGATTGCTGGATTTATCTACTATTCAGGATTCATGATTGCCAGTGGAAAAATGGAAATAAATAATTTTTTTTCTTTTTTAACAGCTATGATGTTGGCTTACCAACCTATTAGATCATTAGCTACAATTAATATGCTTTTTAATCAAGGTGCGGTGGGAGCAAAAAGAGTATTTGGTATTCTTGATGCCGAACCAAGCATCAAAGAACTCAGTTCTGCTCCAAATTTAAATATAAATAAAGGAAATATAAAATTTGAAAAAGTAAGTTTCTCTTATCCAAACACTGAGGATGCTGCAATAAAAAACATTAATATGTCCATAGACGGAGGCACTACAGTTGCCCTAGTTGGTCATAGCGGAGCTGGCAAAAGCACAATTATAAATTTACTTCCTAGATTTTATGATCCAAAAGACGGAATTGTATATATTGATGAACAAAATATTAATGCGGTTACCCTTTCTTCCTTAAGAAAAAGTATCTCCATGGTTAGTCAAGATGTTATATTATTTGATGATACTGTTCGGGCAAACATATCTTATGCCAATATGAATGCTTCAGAGGAGCAAATTAGAAAAGCTTGTGATTTTGCCGCGGCTACAGAATTTATTGAGAAATTACCCAAAAAGTTTGAAACTATGATCGGAGAAAACGGTATTAGATTATCTGGTGGCCAAAAACAAAGAATTTCAATTGCAAGAGCTGTTTTAAAAAATTCTCCTATAATACTTCTGGATGAAGCAACTTCATCTTTGGATGCCGAATCTGAAGAAAAAGTTCAAAATGCAGTTATAAATTTAACAAAAAATAAAACTACCCTTGTTATTGCACATAGATTATCAACCATTATTAGAGCTGATAAAATAGTCGTTATAAATCAAGGAAAAATTACTGATATTGGAACTCACGCAGAACTGCTTAAAAATTCCATCATTTATAAAAACTTATATAGCAAACAATTAAGCGCATAATTTATGTACTATTGGTATAAATTTTTTACATACCTTTTTTATCCTTTCGCTCCAATATATTTATATTTTAGAAAAATAAGAAAAAAAGAAGACCCAATTAGATACAAAGAAAAATTATCTAAAATCAATATAGAAAGAGGTGGTGGTTTTCTAGTTTGGTTTCACGTAGCTAGCGTCGGGGAAGCCATGAGCATCCTACCTCTGATTGATAGGTGCATAGAAGAAGAAAAAATTGATAAAATTCTCATAACATCGATAACGTTAAGTTCTGGAAAAATTTTAGAAAAAAAATATATTGAAAACCCTAAAATAAATCATCAATTCTTGCCTCTAGATATGATTGTGTCAATAAACAAATTTTTAAACCACTGGAAACCAAATTTATCTATCTTTATCGACTCTGAAATTTGGCCAAATCTAATATTGAAAATAAGTCAAAAGAAGATCCCCTTATTATTAGTTAATGCAAGAATAACAAAAAAAAGTTTTGATAGATGGAAATTTGTTATAAATTTTGCAAAAAAAATATTTGGAAAATTTGATTTGTGTATTGTCTCAAACAAAGAGACTGAAGAACATCTTAAAATTTTAGGAGCAAAAAAAATTAAAAATTTAGGAAATCTTAAATTTTCAAATATAAAAAATAATTTAAACAACAAATTAGATTCTTTTTTTCTTAACAAAATTGAAAACAGAAAAATATGGTGTGCGGCAAGTACTCATCAGGACGAGGAAATAATATGTGGAAAATCACACTTAAATATTAAAAAAAAATATAATAATGTTTTAACCATTATTATACCTAGACATATTAATAGAGTAAAAAAAATTAAAAAAGAATTGTCTGGTTTAAATCTTAAAGTTGCCCTTTATAGTAAATTAGAAGAAATGAATTTAGACACAGACATACTTCTGGTAGATTCCTATGGTGAAACGATAAAATTTTATAATGCCTCCAAATATGTTTTTCTGGGAAAATCTTTAGTCAAATCATTGATTTTGGATAGTGGGCAAAATCCTATT
>CACLLG010000016.1 GCA_902607735.1 uncultured Pelagibacteraceae bacterium
GGTACAAGTAATACAAAACTGTGCAAAGACATAGCAAGACAGCTCAAACTAAAATTAGTTAACTCAAATATTAAAAGATTTGCTGATGGTGAAGTTTATATAGAAATTAATGAAAATATCAGAGGCAACAGTATATTTGTAATTCAATCAACATCAAATCCAGCTAACGATAATTTAATGGAACTTTTAATTTGTATTGATGCATTAAGAAGATCTTCAGCAAAAAATATCACTGCTGTAATTCCTTATTTTGGATACGCAAGACAGGATAGAAAAGTGGTTCCAAGAACTGCTATATCAGCTAAACTAGTTTCAAACTTAATTACAAATGCAGGTGCAAATAGAATATTAAGCGTTGATTTACACGCTGGTCAAATCCAAGGTTTCTTTGATATTCCTGTAGACAATTTATTTGCCACTCCTATCTTTGCAAGGCATATAAAAAAGAAAATGAAATTAAATAATTTAATTTGTGTTGCACCAGATGTAGGAGGGGTTGAAAGAACAAGAGCACTAAGTAGAAGAATAAATTCATCAATTGCTATAATAGACAAAAGACGACCATCTCCAGGAAAATCAGAGGTAATGAACATTGTTGGAAATGTAAAAAATAAAAACTGTGTAATTGTAGATGATATAATTGATTCAGGAGGAACTATTGTAAACGCAGCAAAGGCTCTAAAAGAAAAAGGAGCAAAAGATATTTATGTTTACATAACTCATGCAGTATTAAGTGGAGAAGCGGTGCATAAAATAGAGAGGTCTCAAATTAAGAAATTAATAACTACAGATACAATCGATAATTCAAAAAAAATTAGAGGAAGTAAAAAAATTGAAATAATTTCCTTAGCTCCAATAATTTCAGAAGCAATGAAAAGAATTGCAAACTCCACTTCGGTTTCTAGTCTTTTTAAATAATTTTACTTGTTTTTTTTCTAAACATAATATAAAAACACCCTTTCAATTTATGAACGTTTTAAAAGCAACAAAAAGAACAAGTGTCTCAACAGGACAAGTTAATAAACTACGATCAGATGGTTCTATACCAGCTGTGTTATATGGCGGGAAAAAAAATAATTTAAATATAAGTTTAAAAAAATTACATCTACAAAATATCATAAATACTGAAACTTTTATGTCTAAAGTCTTTGACTTAGATATTGATGGTAATGCCGAAAAAGCACTTCCAAGAGATATTGCTTACGATCCAATTTCTGATGAACCGATACATATTGATTTCATGAGAATTACAAAAGGAACAAAATTAAGTTTAGAAATACCAGTTAAATTTATTAACACTGATAAATCACCAGGATTAAAAAAAGGTGGGGTTTTAAATATTGTAAGAAGAAAAGTAGAATTAAAATGTCCAGCTGAAAATATTCCTGATGAAATAATAGTTGATCTAAATAATACAGAAATTAATACTAGTCTTAAAATATCATCAGTTAAACTACCTGAAAGTGTTGTTCCAACTATTTCTGATAGAGATTTTGTAATTGCAACAGTAGTTGCACCAACAATCTTAGTGGAACCAGAAAAAACAGAAGAAGCTGCAGCAGAAGGAGAAATTCCAGCTGAAGGTGCAGAAGGTGTTGAGGGAACTCCTGTAACCGAAGAAGGTAAACCTTCTGACGATAAAACAAAAGTTGCTTCAGGTGATAAAGGCAAATCTACAAAACCTTCTGTAGATAAAACAAAAGCTCCAGTAGAAGAAAAAGGAAAATCTGGAAGCAAAGATACTAAAAAAAAATAAAATTGGATAGATTATAAAATATGCTACTTTTAGTAGGTTTGGGAAATCCTAATCCTAATAATTCAAACAACCGACATAACGTAGGATTTTTTGTAATAGATGCGATTAATCAAAAATTTAAATTATCTAAACAGAAGCCAAAGTTTAAAGGTTTGCTAACAACAGGAAAAATTAACGAACAGAAAGTTTTTGCAATAAAACCTCTTACCTTTATGAATAATTCAGGAGTATGCATTAAAGAGCTTATTGAATATTTTAAAATAAATGTAAAAGATGTTTTTGTATTCCATGATGATATGGACATTGATATAGGAAAAGTTAAAGTAAAATTTGGTGGAAGTAATGCTGGACATAATGGAATAGATTCCATAGATAAAAATATTGGAAAAAATTATTCTCGTGTAAGAATAGGTATTGGTCGACCAAAAAAAAATTCCACAGGAGCTGATCATGTATTGGATAATTTTTCTAACGATGAAAAAGGAAATGTAGAAGAAGTTACTAAAAATATAATAGAATCCTTATCCATTTTAATAAATAAAGATTTAGATCTTTTTTCAAGCAAAATTAATCAGAAAGAGTAATGGGTTTTAAATGTGGAATAGTTGGATTACCCAATGTTGGTAAATCGACACTATTTAATGCACTAACAATATCAAAAAAGGCCCAGGCGGAAAATTTTCCTTTTTGTACGATTGATCCAAATATTGGAATAGTCTCAGTTCCAGATGAAAGACTAAATAAAATATCTAAAATATCAAAATCATTAAAAAAAATTAATACAGCAATTACATTTGTTGATATTGCTGGTCTTGTTAAGGGAGCCTCAAAGGGAGAAGGGCTGGGAAATAAATTTTTATCTCACATAAGAGAGGTTGATACGATTATTCATTTAACGAGATGTTTTGATTCTCAAAAAATACAAAACGTAAATGAGAATGTCGATCCTGTAAGGGATCTTGAAATTATCGAAACTGAAATTTTATTATCCGACTTAGATTCACTTCAAAAAAGACTAGAAAAGAGTAATAGAAAAAAATTGGGAAAAGATGAATTGAATTTTTTAGAAGAATGTCAAAAATTAATAAGCGATGGAAAAAAACCTGATGAATTAAAGAAAAAGTATGATAAAGATTTAATTAAAAGATCAGCTCTCTTATCTCTTAAGCCAAGAATAATTGTATGTAATGTCGATGAAAAAAGCCTACCTAGAGGTAATAAATATTCAGATGCATGTAAAAAAAGTTTCTCTGATGAATATATAATTATTGTATGTGCCGATATTGAAGATCAAATTATGAACCTTCAAACAAAAGATCGAAAAGATTTTATGCTTGAATCTGGAATAAAAAGCACTGGTTTTGATAATCTAATTAAAGCAGGTTATAGCGCTCTTGGTCTTACTACTTTTTTTACATCTGGCCCCGAAGAAAGTAGAGCCTGGACCATTGAAAAAAATTCAAAAGCTGCTGATGCTGCGGGCGTTATACATACTGATTTTAAGAAAAAATTCATCAGAGCTGAAACCGTTACTCACGAAGATTTTATAAAATATAAAGGTTTTAACGAATGTAAGAATGCTGGAAAGTTAAGACTCGAAGGAAAAGACTATTTGGTCAATGATGGCGATGTAATGTATTTCAGAGTGGGGAGTTAAATTATTTAAAAGTCTTAGGATCTTCCCCTTCATACTCAGTTGCGGCTCTTTCTATTTTATCAAAAGTTTCCTCTTCTGGTTCTTTCCTAGAACCAAATCGTGACCATACTTTTTGTTTACTCATATAAACTAACGCAAGCAATATAATTAGATAAATAATAGCCTTAAAACCCATACGATGTTGAGCTTCTAAGTGAGGCTCTGCAGCCCACACTAAAAATGCTGTTACATCTTTTGACATTTGTTCTGTTGTTGCCTGCGTGCCATCAGAATATTCAACGAGACCATCAGAAAGTGGTGCTGACATTTTAATTTTATTTCCTGGCATATATTTGTTGTAATATACTCCGTCATCTAGCTCAAAACCTGATGGAGCTTCATCATATCCTAAAAGAAGAGAATAAATATAATCTGCCCCTCCTGCCCTTGCTTTCGCTAAAACAGACATATCTGGAGGATATGCTCCTCCATTTGCCGCTGTTGATGCTTCAACATTAGGGTAAGGCTTTACAAATTTATCTGATAATCTCGCTGGTCTCATAAACATTTCCCCATCGATATTAGGTCCATCTTCTACTTCAAATTGAGACGCAATAGCCTTGGCTTCTTCAACGGAAAACTCAGGCCCTCCCTTTTCAGATAAATTTCTGTAACTTAAATGTTGTACAGAGTGGCAACCGGCACAAACTTCTTGGTAGACTTGATAACCTCTTTGAAGTGAAGCGCGGTCAAATGTTCCAAAAATTCCTTTAAAACTCCAATCTGTATTTAAATAATTTGTATTTGCTCCGTGCGAATGTTGATCATCGGCAAAGGACAAAGTGGTAATTATTGAAATTAAAATTGTTAAAATTATTCTATTTAAAAGACCCAACATTATCACCTTCATATTGTCCTGCTGCTTTTTTAAACTTATCAATTAAACCAGGTTTATCTAAAACTGGATCGGAAATGCTCATTGGTAATGGATCTGTTTTTTCATAACGTCCAAGAACAGGTAGTAATATTAAAAAATGAATAAAGTAATACGCTGTTGCTATTCTCGATAAAACTAAATAAATCCCCTCAGGAGGTTTTGCTCCTAGGTATCCTAATAAAATAACTGTAACCACTAAAACCCAGAAAAACTTTCTATATAGTGGTCTAAATGTTGAAGATCTAACTTTTGATGTATCAAGCCATGGTAACAAAACTAATACAAAAATTGCAGCAAACATAAAGATAACTCCTCCAAGTTTGCTAGGTATAGCTCTTAAAATTGCATAAAAAGGTAATAGGTACCACTCAGGAACAATGTGTGTTGGAGTTACTAATGGATTAGCTTCAATGTAATTATCTGGATGTCCTAAAGCATTTGGTGCAAAAAATACAAACCAAAAAAATATAATTATAAAAACTAATAAAGCAGTTATATCTTTCATTACCATATAGGGATGAAATGGCATAGTTTCGTTACTATTTTTCTTAACATCAATTCCTGTTGGGTTGTTATTTCCTGGAACGTGTAGAGCCCAAATATGAAGTATAATTAAACCAAAAATTAAAAATGGAAGTAAGTAATGTAAAGCATAAAACCTGGTCAAAGTTGGATTGTCGACAGCATATCCTCCCCAAAGCCATGTTGTAATGTTTTCTCCAATTAAAGGTATTGCGCTGAATAGATTTGTTATTACAGTTGCTCCCCAAAAACTCATTTGTCCCCAAGGCAAAACATAGCCCATGAAAGCCGTAGCCATCATTAGCAAATAAATAATTACTCCAATTATCCAAATTAATTCTCTTGGAGCTTTATATGAACCATAAAATAATCCTCTAAAAATATGAATATAAACAGCTAAAAAAAACATTGAGGCACCGTTGGCATGAACATATCTCATTAACCAGCCATAATTTACATCCCTCATTATATGTTCAATACTTTCAAAGGCGTGATCAGTGTGAGCTACATAATGCATTCCAAGAATTACTCCAGTAACAATTTGAATAATTAAACAAAAAGTCAATATGCCACCAAATGTCCACCAATAGTTTAAATTTTTGGGCGTTGGATATTCTTTTAAATGATGAGATAAAGATAAAAGAGGTAAACGACTATCGAACCATTTAGCTAATTTTGTTTTTGGAATATATTTATTTTCACTCATTTTAAAATTAGCCTATTTTGATTGTATTATTATTTACAAATTCATATTTAGGTATTTCTAAATTCGTTGGCGCCGGTCCCTTCCTAATTCTTCCTGAAGTATCATAATGAGAACCATGACATGGACAAAACCACGCGTTATATTCTCCTTTATTTCCTAAAGGCACACAACCAAGATGAGTGCATACACCTACCATAACTAACCATTCTGGATTTTTAGCTCTATCAGAATCTTTTTCAGGATCTTTTAAATCTTTAAGATCAACTGCTGCTGCTTCATCTATTTCTTTTTGAGTTCTTCTTCTAATAAATATTGGCTTTCCTCTCCATAATACAGTTATTGTTTTGCCTGCTTCAACACCGCTAACATCAACTTCCGTAGTTGACAAAGCCTTTACTGAAGAATCGGGATTCATTTGATCAATAAGGGGCCAAATAGCCGCGCCTATACCCACTGCACCAATCGTATATGTTGCTGTAAATAAAAAATCTCTTCTTTTTGGCTTAATTTCCTTACTCATATATATTCGAAATTTTTATGTAGTATATATTACTAATTAATTACATTTAATATAAATTTGCTAGGGTCAGAATGACACACAAATTAATACACAACTAAAAATGTTTAATATTGCTCTATATCAACCTGATATACCACAAAACACGGCTGCAATAATTCGTTTATGCTCATGTTTTAATACAACTCTTGAAATAATTGAACCTTGCGGTTTCTATCTCAATGACAAAAGATTAAAAAGAGTTGCTATGGATTATTTAAATAAAAGCAAAATTATAACTCATATTTCATATGAAAAATTTTTAATTAACAAAAAAGATTCTAGAATTATATTGATGACTACAAAAGCAAAAAAAAATTATACTAATTTTCAATTTAAACGAAAAGACACTCTACTTTTTGGTAGAGAAAGTGAAGGTGTTCCAAAAAAAGTACATAATAACTCTTTTCAAAGACTTAGAATACCCTTAAAAAAAAATGCTAGATCGCTAAATATTGGTATGGCTGTGGCTATAGCTCTGACAGAAGCCTTAAGACAAAATTCAAATTTGTAAAAATATGAAAATAAAAACGAAACAAAAATTAACAAAAGAATGGTTTATCGAACTGCAAAATATAATATGCGGCAATATTGAGCAATTAGAAAAGGAATATGGTTCTAATATAAAATTTAAAAAAAATAAATGGAAGCATGGTGAATTTAGAACTATAAATGGCGAAGTAATAGAAAAAGGTGGTGTAGCTTTTTCAAATGTCATAGGTAAATTTCCTAAAAAATTTGCAAAAAATATTCCAGGCACAAAAAATAATACTAATTTTTGGTCTTCGGGAGTTTCGGCTGTACTACATCCCAAGAACCCTAGAGTTCCAGCAATGCATTTTAACACTAGATTTATATGTACAAAAAAAAGTTGGTTTGGAGGTGGTATGGATGTAACACCTTGTCTTGTTGATAAAAATGAAAAAAAATACCTTCATAACGAATTAAAAAAAATGTGTGACATGCATAATAAAAAATATTATTCAAAATATAAAAAATGGTGTGATCAATATTTTTATTTACCACACAGACAAGAACTTCGCGGTATAGGTGGTATTTTTTTTGATTATAAAATGGATAATTGGGAAAAAGATTTTTTATTTATTAAAGATGTAGGGACCACTTTTGCCAATATAGTAAATAAAATTACAAAGAAAAAAATGTTTAAAAAATGGACAAAAAAGGAAAAAAATATTCAATTACTAAAACGAGGAAGATACGTAGAATTCAATTTATTGTACGATCGTGGTACAAAATTTGGATTAAATAGCGGTGGGAATCCTGAGGCAATATTAATGTCTATGCCTCCAACAGCGAAATGGAAATAGTTTATGGAAAAAGAACCTATAACATTACAAGGACTTGTTAAAATAAAAAAGGAATTAGAAGAATTAAAAAATATTAGACGACCAAAAATAATTGAAGCAATTTCTGAAGCTAGAGGACACGGAGATCTAAAAGAAAATGCAGAATACCACGCAGCAAAAGAAGAGCAGTCAAAAATTGAAGGAAGAATAGTTGAAATAAACGACTTAATTGCAAGAGCAAATGTTATAGATGTCACTAAATTGGAAAAGAAAGATAATGTAATTTTTGGTTCGACTGTTTCGCTTGTAGATTTAGATAATCGTGAAAAAAAAACTTACAAGATTGTTGGAAAAGATGAAGCTGACTTAACAAAAAATTATATTTATTTTAGATCACCTATTGGCAAAGCACTAATTGGAAAAAATAAAAAAGACTTGGTGACAGTCAGCACTCCATCTGGTGAAAAAAATTTTGAAATAACAGAAATAAAATATATTTAATTTTTATTAATTTTACTCAAAGATTTTTCGACTATTTTTTTATCTATAACAAAATTATTTTCAATCCATTTTTCTTCTAGAGATTTAAGTTTTTTTCCCAACTCTTGACCAGTTTTATATCCAAGCTCTTTTAAATAGTCTCCAGAAAGGGGAAATTTTGGTATTTTACATATATTTATATAGTCTAGTAATTTTTCAATAGTCAAAATTTTTATATTTTTATTTATAGTTATTGAAAAAAGTAGCAAATCACGGACATAATCTTTGTTGGATAAGTAAATTATTTTTTTAATATTTTCTTCTGAGTAAAATTTTTTACTTTGAAGATTTTCAAAATTTACGGAAATATTTTTGAATCTGTCTTTAATACTATTGGATGTTTTGTATTTATGGCAAAAATATTCATATTCTGTTGATTTATCTAAAATGAGTAATCCTAGAATTAAATTGAAATCATACTTAGATCTTAGTTTTTTATTTAGTTCATCGATTCTTTTTAACCTTTCGTGATACTTAAATTGTGGAAATATATTTAAAATAATTTCTTTTGAAGTGATGTTTGAAAATAAGCTTGATACATTTTTTAATGCCAAGATTTTTTTTAATTCATCAAATATTCTTTCATTAGAAACTTTGTTTAATCCATTAATATATTTTTTAATTGATCGAATAACTTCCTGATCATAATCTACTTTGCTATACTGTGTAAAAAACCTGAAGTATCGCAAAATACGTAGGTAATCTTCTTGTATTCTTGTTTCTGGATCTCCTATAAATTTTATCTTTCTATTTTCTAAATCTGTTAAGCCTTTCAAAGGGTCAAAAATTCTTCCTTCGACATCAGCGTATATCGCATTTATTGTAAAATCTCTTCGTAACGCATCTAACTCCCAATTTAAAGTAAATTCTATATTGGCGTGTCTCCCATCTGTAGAAATATCTTCTCTTAAAGTTGTGATTTCAAATTTTTTTTTATTTAAAATCGCAGTTACAGTTCCATGAGTAATTCCGGTATCAATAACTTTAATATCTTCTTCGTTTAGTTTCTTTTTAACTTCTTCTGGTTTAAGAGAGGTCGCTAAGTCAATATCATCAATATTTTCTCCACAAATTGCTTTTCTAACACACCCACCAACAAATCTGACTTTATTTTCTTTTCCAACTTCATTTAGACAAGAAAAAATTATTTGAGCTTCTTTGATGTTTTCTAAAATTTTTGTGCTTTTGTCCGATCCAAATTTTTTATAAAGAAAATCATCAGTTTTTATAATAATATTTTTTATTTTCTTAAGCATTTTTTGGCTGGGGCGCTAGGATTCGAACCTAGGATGGTGGTACCAAAAACCACTGCCTTACCGCTTGGCTACGCCCCAAATTTATAACTTTGAGATATATCACAAATGGTTAAGTTTACATAGTTTTTGATATAGCACACCAATATTTTGGAAATTTTAACTTTATCAATTTTTGGGCAAAAATTGTAGACTTCATATCAGAAAAAATTCCTATACAAGCTGACCCCGAACCAGTAATTCTTGAAAAATAACATCCATTTTGAGCTTTTATAAAATCAATAATTTGACTAACTTTTGGATAAAGTTTTATTACAGTTTTTTCAAGATCATTATTTTCATTTTTTAAAAAATCAATTAATTTTTTCTTATTCTTTAGACCAAAAAAAGACTTCGTTTTTAATGAACTTTTAACTTTATTTGCTTTATATATTTTTTTTGTTGAACAGACTAAGTTTGGATAAACCACTAGTAAATTGAGTTTAAATTTTAGATTAAATCTTAATATTTCATCTTTTTTTCCAGTTAAAAAACAATTTTTTCTTTCTAAATTAATAGGCACATCAAAACCTATTTGTTTTGCAAAATTTTTTATTTCCCTCTTTTTTAATTTTAATTTCATTTTATAGTTTAAATAATTTAGTAAATCAGCTGCATTAGAAGATCCTCCACCCAAACCAGAACCGTGGGGTATATTTTTTTGTATGTTGATTTTAAAATATTTTTTTTCTAATAACTTGTTCCTTCTAAGCAATTTTAGTACTTTGATGACTGTATTTGATTTTTTATTAATCCCATTTTTAAACTTGCCAGAAAAGCTTACTTCATCCTTCAAACCACTAATTTGAGATATCGATATTAAATCATGCAATTCGCTGAAAGTTATCAAAGAAGCTATATTATGATAACCACTACTTAATTTTCTTATAACTTTTAAAGATAAATTAATTTTACAATAAGATTTTATCTTAAAATTTTTCACCAAATTATTTATAATTTTTAATTAATACCAAAAATCAATTTTTCATTTATAAGTACTTTTAATTTTTGTTCAGTTTTATCTAATTTTAAAACATGGTCCCAAAAGTATCTAGCTTGAATATTTTTTTCTAACATCCACAAAACGTCGGCGTAATGATCATTAATAATAGGATCAAATGGCATTAATTCTACAGCTTTTTGTAAATATTTTTCTGCTTCACTATAATTTTTTTTAGCATAATAAGCCCAACCGAGTGAATCCAGAATATATCCATCATTTTTTCTTAGTTCGCTAGCTTTTTTTAACATCTTTAAACCTTGATCCAAATTAATTCCTTTATCTATCCAGGTATAAGCTAAATAGTTTAGAACATGCGGTTGATCTGGTAAAATTTTTAAAGATTTAATTAAATCTTTTTCTGCTTTTTTCCAATCTCCAAGTCTTTCATAGCTTGTACCTCTTCTATCTAATATCTTTGGAAATAAAAAATGATCTTTCGTAATTTCATCTAATGCCAATGAATAATATTTTATAGATTTTGCATATAGTTCATTTTCTTTATAAAAATTTGCTAATTCGTAATAATGTTCAAAATTTGGATTTTCTATAGAATCAAATTCATTTTCTAAATTTTTAACCGAATTTTCTTTTCCTTCTGTTTGTAACAAAATCGAAGAAATATTTTTTTCAGCATACCAAGAATATACTTGACCTATTTTTTTAAGCGAAAAATAAATATTTTTTGAATGTTCATATTTTTTTTGATAGTAAAAATTTTCTGCTAGAAGAGCATTATTAGGCCAAAATTTTTGATTTAAAAAAAGTGAAATTTTCAAATAAAAATTAGACATTTTATAATCCCCCTCACTAGAATGGATATTAGCTAAAACGTAAAAGAATTCAGCAATTACATCTTCTGGATTTTTGCAGTTAAAAAAATTTTTAATTTTATTATAATCATTATTAATTAATAATTTTTCTATTTGTTTTATAAGCAAGGTAGAATTATTTTTTTTAGTACTTTTTGCTATTAATTTTTTAGCTTGCTCGGGTTGATTTTTAAATAATAAATAATTGACTAAAAAAAAATTATATCTTGAAAAATTATAGTTCTCATCTTGAATTAATTTTTTAAAAGATTCGTGATTTCCATCCAAATCAAAATAACAGTGTAAAAAAGTATTTTGAATTTTTACCAAATGACGGTAAGGTCTTGGAACTTTTTCTAAAAAATTAAAACTATCTTTTTTGTTACCTTCCGCAGCCTCTACCCATGCTATTAGGACATTTCCAATAAATTCATCAAAAAAAAGATTATGTCGTGAAGTTTTGTTTAATCTTTTAAAATACCTTTTTGCACTTGAGTAATCTTTATTTAAAAAAGATTCCAATCCCAGCAAAAGGTCAGCCTCGAACAATAGCTCATCCTCATCCCATATGCTTTTAGAAAAAGAAAATGCTTTATCAAATTTTTCTAATAGAACAAGTGTCTTAATAAATTCAATATTAAAATTAGAATGTTTTTTTTTTAAAGATTGAACTTTTTTTAAATATTTATAAGCTTGATTATCATAGTGTTGATTTGACGATATTATTCCCAAGAAATAATTGGAGATATTTTTCCTTGTATACTGAATTTCATTATCTTTTGCGTATACTTTGAAATGACTCAATAATATCAAGCCCAAAAACAATACAATATAAATTTTTTTAATAAAAAATTTCATATAATATACTTTATAAAATGAAAAAAAGTTTAAATCAAAAGTTAATTAATATTATTGAATACTATAATTTAATTAATGCAAATTTTTTTTTAAGTAATTCTCCTTTAAAAAGAACCTCTAAAAACAAAAATAGTGCCTTTGTGGGCAGTAAATCAGAAAAGCTTCATAAATTGAAAAAAATTATTAGTCTTATTAAAAATTGTGATTTAAAAAAAAATGCGACTAATTTAGTATTTGGAGATGGAAATATTAATTCAAAAATAATGATTATAGGAGAAGGCCCAGGAGCAAATGAAGACGCTCAAGGAAAACCATTTGTTGGACGCGCTGGCAAATTATTAGACAAAATGTTAGATTCAATTAAATTAGATAGAACAAAAGTTTATATTTCTAACGTCGTAAATTATAGACCCCCGGAAAATAGAAGACCATCAGATTTTGAAATTAATAGATATTTACCTTATTTAAAAACTCATATCGAAATCATCAACCCAAAAATTTTGTTACTTTTGGGAAGTACTGCTTTAAACACATTGATTGGAAATCACGAAGTTATTTCAAAAGCTAGAGGTAAATGGATTCAAAAGGAAATAGGCACGGCTAATCCTTGGATAATAGCTTCGTTTCATCCAGCGTTTTTGATGAGGCAACCTGAGCAAAAAAAGTTGGCTTGGATAGATTTAAAAATGATAAGAGAAAAAGCCAAAATTTTAAAAATTTAATAATATTGTTTAAAATTAATAAAATAGCTGGTGTGGATGAAGTTGGAAGAGGTTGCCTGGCGGGACCAGTATTTGCAGCAGTTGTAATTTTAAATAAGAATATTAATATTACAAATATTAAAGATTCAAAAAAAGTACCATTTAAAAAAAGAATCTTGATTTCAGAATACATTAAAAAAAACTCTATTTATGCAGTCGGATCAGCAAGTGTAGAGGAAATATATAAAATAAATATTTTAAATGCCTCTCTTTTGTCAATGAAAAGAGCTTTGGATAAATTAAAGTATAAACCTTCTATAGCTTATATCGATGGGTTATTCGTTCCTAAAAATGTAAAAATAAAATGCAAAGCTTTTGTAAAAGGTGATGAAAAATTTATCTCCATTGCTGCGGCATCAATTGTTGCAAAAGCTACAAGAGATCTTTTTATGATTAAATTGTCGAAAAAATACCCTAAATATTATTGGAATAAGAATTTCGGATACGGGACAAAAGAACATTTAGTTAGTCTTAAAAAATATGGAATTACCAAATACCATAGGAAAAAATTTAAACCGGTACACAACATCTTGTCTCTCTAAACACGTGAAACACTATAGGATTCATTTTTTTTTATTAAAGTTTGACTGATCTTTAAATTTGGAGTCTAATTCAACGTACAGTTGAATCTAGATATGTCTAAATTTGAAAACAAAATTGTAAACGGAAATTCGTTAGAGGTATTAAAAAAAATTCCTGACAAAACTTTCAATTTAATTTTTGCTGACCCACCCTACAATTTACAAATAGGAGAAAAATTAAAAAGACCTGATGATAGTAAAGTTAATGGTGTAGATGATAAATGGGATCAATTTGAAAGTTTCAAACATTACGATGATTTCTGCAAAGATTGGCTTAGAGAATGTAAGAGAGTTTTAAAAGACAACGGAAGCATCTGGGTCATAGGATCGTATCACAATATTTTTAGATTAGGTTTTCACTTACAAAATTTAAATTATTGGTTATTGAACGATATAATTTGGAGAAAAAACAATCCAATGCCAAATTTTAGAGGAACAAGATTTACTAATGCTCATGAAACTTTAATTTGGGCCTCAAAAAGCAAAAAATCAAAATACACATTTAATTATCAATCTTTGAAATGCTTAAACGATGATTTGCAAATGCGTTCTGATTGGACTTTTCCTATATGTAGCGGAAAAGAAAGATTAAAAAAGAATGGAAAAAAAGTTCATTCTACCCAAAAACCAGAAGCTCTTTTACATAGAATTATATTAGCTTCAACAAATAAAGATGATACCATTTTGGACCCATTTTTAGGTACCGGAACTACTGCAGCTGTAGCAAAGAAATTAGGTAGAAAATACTTTGGAATAGAAAAGGATAAAAAATATTTTAAAGCAGCAAATGATAGAATTAATAAAACTAAAACTATTGAAGTTAGTCATTTAGATACCTTAGAAAATAATAAATCTAAACCAAGAGTACCTTTTGGATCATTGGTTGAATTGGGAATAATTAAACCTGGAACTAGTATTT
>CACLLG010000017.1 GCA_902607735.1 uncultured Pelagibacteraceae bacterium
TTATTATTTTACCTTCCGTAGATTTAAGACTAAAGTTGTGAGATTTTTCTCCAAAGTTACATATCGGTGTAGATACTGCCATCCGCTATTTATAGATTAAAATTTATTTAATATCTAGCCTATTAAGGAATTAACCATTTTTTTTCAAGCGAATTATTTTTTAAAGAAAAATATGCGCGCCTATGACCTTTAGCAGCTAAATATAACCACTCTATAGATTTTATAAAAGTTTCAATTACACAAAAATTTTTGTAACCGATTTCGCTTTCTTCAATTGTATATTTTAGATTATCAACATTGGCTGTTAATCCTGAAGTTGGCTCAGAGACATCAAAACCTGGAGCAATATCACCTAAATAACATTGTCTACTCATATGTGCTGTTTTTTTCCATGATTTTTTAGTTACATCATTTTGATAGTTAATTTTAGCATGACCACTAATTCTTAATTGAATTTTTTCGCTCTTATCATAAAACAATAAGGAGACCTCAGGATTATGTTTTAAAATTTTTACTTTGTTAGATCTAATATCACTATGAAACCATATTATTTTTCCTTTTTTATCTACCCCTCTCAAAACAACTATTCTTCCATCGGATTTATTTTTATCTCCACAAATAAAAACTGGTATATGAAATGGAGCATCTCTATTTAGTAGTCCTGAATTTAAAAGATTCCAAATTTTAGAATAAACTTTATCAAGGTCGTTGTAATAATCAGGTTTATATTTTTGCACTTGGCTTTATTTTTTTCTAAATCTTTTTATTAAGCTTGAGGTATCCCATCTATTACCACCCATTTTTTGGATTTCTTCATAGTATCCATCTACAATTTTTGTAATGGGAAGAGGGGAATTGTTTTTTTTAGCTTCATCCATAGCTATTTTTAAATCTTTTCTCATCCAATCAACAGCAAAACCAAATTCAAATTTATCATCTATCATAGTTTTATGTCTGTTATCCATTTGCCAAGATTGAGCGGCTCCTTTAGATATTACCTCAATAACATTTTCCATTTTTAATCCAGCATTTAAACCGAAATTAATTGCTTCTGATAATCCCTGCACTAACCCAGCGATACAAATTTGATTAACCATTTTTGCTAATTGACCACTTCCTGAAGGTCCTAACAATTGTACTTTTTTACTATAGCAATCAATAACATTTTTTGCTTTATCAAAATCATTTTTGTTGCCACCAACCATTACGGTAAGCGTACCATTTTCCGCACCAGCCTGGCCTCCAGAAACTGGTGCATCTAAAAAACCAAAACCATGTGCTTCAGCATTTTTATGAAGTTCTCTAGCAACTTTAGCTGAAGCTGTTGTGTTATCTATATAAATAGATCCTTTTTTTATAGTATTAAAAATCCCATTTTTTCCAATAGCAACTTCCTTTAAGTCATTATCATTTCCAACACATGTGAATACGAAATCTGAATCTTTAGCTGCTTCCTCTGGGGTTTCAGCAATTTTTCCCTTATATTCTTTTATCCACTTTTCAGCTTTAGATTTAGTTCTATTATAAACAGTTACATTATGACCCGCCTTTGATATATATCCAGCCATGGGGTAACCCATAACACCAAGTCCGATAAAGGAAACTTTGCAACTCATAATATGATTATAGATATACTTAGATCAAATTTCAAAATAATAATTTTTGGTTTTGTTTTTACTTTTTTCTCCTGCATTGGCCAAAGTTTTTTTATAGGCCTGTTTAATTCGAATATAAGGGAAGAATTAAATATTACTCACGGTGAATTTGGAACGATATATGGAATTGCTACTTTATGTAGCAGTATATCTTTAATATGGTTAGGAAAAAAAATTGATGATTTAAAATTAGTCAATTATTCCATTTTAGTAGCTATTTTTTTATTCTTTGCAACATTATTTTTTTCTTTTATCAGTGGGTTGATTTTTTTGTTCTTCGGTATATTTTTTTTAAGATTGTCTGGACAAGGACTGATGGCACACACAGCATCAACAGCAATTTCTAGATATTTTGAAAAAAGAAGAGGTAAAGCACTAAGTTATGTTTGGTTTGGAATGTCTTTAGGAGAATTTTTATTACCCATGCTCATTGTTTACCTTCTTTCATTTATATATTGGAGGGACTTGTGGATTCAAACATCTATATTTATCTTGATAATACTGCCAATATTTTCTTTTTTCATGGTCAAAGATATAAGTATTTTTTCGAGAGAAAAAGCAAATGATAATATTAAAAATAAATTTTCCTTAGTAAAAAGCTGGACAAGAAAAGAAGTTTTGAGGGATTTTAAATTTTATACAATGTTACCATGTATATTAGCCCCCGCTTTTATAATTACTGGAATAGTCATTAATCAATCTTTTATAATAGAATCAAAAGCATGGGGTGCCTACGCATTAGCCAAAGCTTTTATGGTTTATGCTATACTTACTGTTATAACTTTATTTCTTTCAGGTATTTTAGTTGATAAATTTACAAGCAGGAGAATATTGCTTTATCTTAATCTTCCAATGTTATTGAGTTTATTAACTTTAATATTTTTTAACCATCCATACTCTGCATTTATTTTTATGGGTTTATTGGGAATTTCTAATGGATTAACTAATGTTTTACTTTCTTCTTTATGGGCAGAAATTTATGGTGTCAATTATTTAGGTTCTATTAAAGCTTTAACAGGCTCACTAATGGTCTTTTCAACAGCATTAGCCACTACAGTTTTTGGTATATTAATTGATTTTGGGTATTCAATAGAAAATATTGCAGTTTTATGTTCAATTTATACTGTAATATCAATTATTATTGTCTTTGCTTTTCAAAAAACTTATCGACCTGTTTTACAAAATAAAACTTGATTTTATTGCGTCTTTTCATTAATTATTGCTCATCCAATGGCACGTATCACTGTAGAAGATTGTTTAACAAAAATTGATAGTCAATATGATTTAGTATTGCTGGCTAAAGAAAGAACATCACAACTTAACGCAGGTGACAAACCTTTAGTACCTGAGGATAATGATAAAAATACTGTTATAGCATTAAGAGAAATTGGTGGAGGAAAAATTTCAATAAAAACAGTAGAAGATTCTGCTATTAACAAATTAAGAAAAGCAAAAATTGAACCCACAGAATTAGAAGATTTGGAAATCGATAAGGATGATGATTTTGACAAAATTTACAAAGGTGAAATTTCAAAAAGTGGCGCAGCAATTTTACCATCAAAAAGAACAAGAAAAATACCAGAAAAAGTCATTACTCCTCTTCAGACAAATAATGAAGTAGAAGAGGATTCAAAAAAAGAAAGTCAACATGATATAAATGAACCATTGTCGACAGAAAACAAGACTGAATAGTATATAATTCATTTCAAAATATATAACGAGAAAAAACTTTCCTATGCACAAAACAGTTTCAGTGGCACCTATGATGGATTGTACCGATAAACATGATCGTTACTTCTTAAGATTAATAAGCAAAAATGTAAAACTTTATACAGAAATGATAGTTGCAAATGCAATTATTAGAGGAGACAGAGATTTTCTTTTAAAATTTAATTCATTAGAAAAACCTCTTGCTTTACAAATTGGAGGATCAAATCCTAAAGAATTAGCAGAAGCAACAAAAATTGCAGAAAGTTATGGATATGATGAAATAAATTTAAACTTAGGTTGTCCTAGTAAAAAAGTTCAAAAAAATAAATTTGGCGCATGTCTTATGAAGGAACCAAATTTGGTTGGAGAGTGTGTTAGTGCAATGAAAAAGGCTTCCAACTTACCCGTTACTATAAAAACAAGAATAGGATATGACAATCATGAGGATTATGAATATTTAAAAAAATTTCTTACCATCATAAAGAATGCAGGCGCTGAAAATTTTATTATTCACGCAAGAAGAGCTATATTAAACAAAACACCTAAACAAAATTTGACCATACCTCCATTAAACTATAATTTTGTTTATAATATTAAAAAAGATTTTCCCAAGGATATTGTTATTTTAAATGGAGGAATAGACTCTATTGATAAAATTCAAGCACATTTAAAAAAAGTTGATGGTGTAATGATTGGTAGAGTTGCATATCATTCTCCGTATTTTTTAGCAGAAGTCGAAAAAGAAATTTTTATCAATCAAAATATACTAACCAGAGCAGAAGTTATGGAGAGGATGATACCTTATATTAAAGAAGAAACAAAAAAAGGAACAAGATTAAATCAGATAATGAGGCATACTATTGGTTTATTTCATGGTCAAAAAGGCTCGACCGATTGGAAAAGATATTTAAGTAAAAATATGTGTATAAGAGAAGCAGATTTGCAGAAAGTAAATCATATTATGGATCATATAAAAAATAATAGAAATACTACTTCTTTAGGCAGATAAGTTGTTAGAAAGCTTAGATCAAAATCAAATAATATTTATTGTTACTGTAATGGCTGTATCAGCAGTCGTCGTCGGTTTTATGGCTGGCCTATTTGGAATTGGTGGCGGGTTAATAATGGTTCCCGTGCTTTTTTATATATTTAGTTTTGCTGGCATAGACCAAGCATTTGTAATGCATTTAGCTATAGGAACATCTTTTTCAGTTATAATTCCAACATCAATTATATCTACGATGACACATATGAAATTTAAGGCGGTAGATTTTAACATAGTCAAAACTTTTGGAGTTTTTGTAGTTTTAGGAGTAATTCTTGGAACTATATTTGCCGTTAGTTTAAAGACTTCTAGTTTGATTTTATTTTTCTCAATTATGACCATGCTTTTTGCTATTTATTTTTTAATTACAAAAGAAAAAATGAATCCTCTAATGAGAAAAGTTAATTTGATTTATAGAGTAATTTGTGGCTTTTTATCAGGTTTTTTGTCTGCTCCTATGGGAATAGGAGGCGGAGTGTTTAATGTTCCTATATTTAAAATGTTGGGTTATCCAATAAATGTTGCTATTGGCAGCTCAGCAGCCATAGGATTTTTAATTTCTTTAATTGGCGCAATAGGTTTTGCGATTTCAGGAAGTTATCTTAATATTAACGTTCCATTCAGTTTAGGATTTATAAATATTCCAACATTTTTAATTTTTGTACCAATCACTGCATTTATGGCCAAAATTGGTGCTAAAACAGTACATAAAGTTGATAAAAAAGTCCTTGGAAAGTTGTTTGGTATTTATCTTTTTATTGTATCTTGCAAATTGTTTTATGAGTATTTTTATTTTTAAATTTTTTGATCGTATTCACCAACTTTACCAGTTTCCTGCAAAAGTTTATCAATAAATTCAAATATTTTCTTTTTTCTTTTATCAGAAGTAGGGCTTTCTGTAACAACTACTAATGAAGGCTTATTTGAGGAGGCTCTAATTAAACCCCAAGAACCATCAACAAAAGAAAAGCGTATACCATTTACAGTTAATATATTAGTAATTATTTGATCATCTATTTTTGTATTGCTGGTTTTTAAATTTTCTATTTTTTTAACTAAAGATTTTACAACTTCATATTTTTCTTCATCTTTACAAAAAGGCGCCATAGTCGGGGTTTGATAAGTTTTTGGAAGTTCATTTATTATCTCTGACATTTTTTTATTTTTATTATCTAGTAAATTACAGATTTGTATTGCCGATTGAATTCCATCATCATATCCATAACCCAGAGGTTTATTAAAAAAGAAATGACCACTTTTTTCAAATCCAGCTAGAGCTTTTAATTCGTTGACTTTTCTTTTAATATGAGAGTGACCAGTTTTCCAATAAATGGTTTTGCAATTATTTTTAAGCAAGATATTATCTTTTTCAAATAAGCCTGTAGATTTTACATCCACAATAAACTTATTATTTTTATAGTTTGGAGCTAAATTTCTTGCAATAAGTAAACCTATTTTATCAGAAAAAATTTCTTCTCCATTATTGTCAATTACTCCAACTCGATCTCCATCACCATCAAATCCGAAACCAACATCAGCATTATTTTCTTTAACAGTTTTACTAATAGCACTTAACATTTTTAAATCCTCTGGATTTGGATTATATTTAGGAAAACTAAAATCAAGATTACAATCAAGCTCAATTATTTCACAACCAATTTCTTTGAGAACTCTAGGGGCAAATATACCTGCTGTACCATTACCACAAGCTACTACTATTTTTAATTTTTTTTTAATTTTATTCTTTATTAAACTATTGATATAAACCTCTTTAAATCCCTTGATTTCTTTATATGAACCTTTTCCCCTAGTAAATTTTTTTTCTAAAACAATTTGTTTTAATTCATTCATTTCTACAGGTGAATGAGTTAAACCCTTTTCAATACCCATTTTTATACCAGTCCAACCATTGTCATTATGACTAGCGGTGACCATAGCAACAGCATCTGCTTTAAGATTAAATTGAGCAAAATAAACCATTGGGGATAAAGCTAATCCTACATCTTCAACATTGCAGCCAGTATTGATTAAACCTTCTATAAGTTTTTCCTTAACTTCTTCACTATACGATCTGTAATCATGTCCAACTATTACCCTCGGAGATTTATTTGTTTTTAAAATAATTTGAGTACCAAGACCCAAACCAACATTTTTAATACCTTCCTTATTTATGTCTTTTGGATAAAGCCATCTTGCGTCATACTCTCTAAATCCATGGGGATTTAAATTACACTCCTCTATTTTAGGCATTATCTCTTATCTAATATTTTTAAGTTTTTAGCAGTATTTAAATTTTATCCTTGATATTATATTAATGTTCATGTAATGTTCTATTGATTTGTTTAAATATGTAGTATATCAAGATCTTGTGCACACAACATCTAGTTGTTTTCACACAAAAGCGTAATAAATAAGCATTTATGAATAAAAATCTATCTTTAGCAATTGAGAAAGCTGTCGAAAAAATTAGCCCTAAAGATAATTTTCCAATTAATCAAAATAAGATAGATAAAAAACCAGATTTATTTTCTTTAACTTCTCAAACAGAACTATTTCAAAATGACAAAGGGATAACAATCAAAATAGATCAATCAAAAGATTCAAAGCTGACTGATTTTGGTAGAGCAACTTTAAGTGATAGATACCTCGGACAAAATGAATCGTACCAAGATTTATTTGCTCGTGTTGCGAGCATATATGCTGATGACAATTTACATGCTCAAAGAATTTATAATTATATAAGCAATTTATGGTTTATGCCTGCTACGCCGATTTTGTCTAATGGTGGTACAGAAAGAGGTTTGCCAATTTCTTGTTTCTTAAATGAAGCTGGAGATAGTTTAGATGGGATTCTAGATTTATGGAATGAGAATGTTTGGTTAGCTGCAAAAGGAGGAGGTATTGGAAGTTATTGGGGAAATCTCAGATCCATTGGAGAAAAAATTGGAAGAGTCGGAAAGACTTCAGGAATTATACCTTTTATCAAAGTGATGGACTCTTTAACCATGGCTATAAGTCAAGGCTCATTAAGAAGAGGTTCGGCTGCTTGCTATTTGCCGATCGATCATCCCGAAATAGAGGAATTTATTGAAATGAGAAGACCAACAGGAGGAGATCCCAATAGGAGATCTTTGAATCTTCATCACGGCGTTTTGGTTAGCGATGCTTTTATGAGGGCTGTTGAAACAAATTCTCAATGGGCATTAAAAAGTCCTAAAGATGGAATTATTCAGTCAACTGTGTCAGCGAGAAATTTATGGATAAGACTACTTACAGCAAGAGTCGAAACAGGAGAGCCATATATTATTTTTGTTGATACGGTAAATCGACTTATTCCTCAACATCATAAATTAGCAGGGCTTAATGTAAAAACTTCTAATCTATGTAGTGAAATAACTTTACCTACAGGAATAGATAAAGATGGAAAAGATAGAACAGCAGTTTGTTGTCTTTCTTCATTAAATTTAGAGACATATGATGAATGGAAAGACCATCCAGAATTTATTGAAGACGTGATGAGGTTTTTAGACAATGTTCTGACTGACTTCATTGAGAAGGCACCAGAATCTTTTAAGAACGCAAAATACTCAGCTACGAGAGAAAGAAGTGTAGGTCTAGGAGTAATGGGTTTCCATTCATTTCTACAAAAAAATTCTGTTCCGTTAGAATCCGTTATGAGTAAAAGTTGGAATAATAAAATTTTTAAACATATTCAAATGAGTGTAGATAAAGCTTCAAAAAAATTAGCCGAAGAGAGAGGTTCTTGCCCTGACGCAGAAGAATATGGCTTTAAAGAAAGATTTTCAAATAAAACAGCAATTGCACCCACAGCTTCTATTTCAATCATTTGCGGAGGAGCTTCTCCTGGCGTTGAACCTGTTGCTGCAAATAGTTATACACACAAAACACTTTCTGGATCCTATAACGTTAGAAACAAATATTTGAAAAAAATACTAGAAAAATATGGAAAAAATGATGATACTACGTGGTCAACAATAACAACAAATCAAGGCTCAGTCTCTCATCTAGATTTTTTAACTGATCATGAGAAAGATGTATTCAAAACTGCCTTTGAATTAAATCAAAAATGGATAATAGAGTTAGGTGCAGATAGAACACCTTATGTTTCTCAAGCTCAATCAATTAATATTTTTTTACCAGCTGATGTACATAAAAAAGAACTACATCAAATACATTTCCAAGCTTGGAAAAAAGGATTAAAAAGTTTGTATTACTGCAGATCTAAATCTATTCAAAGAGCTGAAAATATAAATAATGGACTATCAACAACAACAATCAAAGAATCGAAAAAAGAACAAGATTACGAAGAATGTCTATCATGTCAGTAGTAAAGTTAGAAAAAAATAAAGAAGCTCAAAAAAAATCTGGCTTACTAATAGGAAACCCTGTTTATAAGCCATTTAGATACCCTTGGTGTTATGATGCCTGGTTAACCCAACAAAGAATTCATTGGCTTCCAGAAGAAGTTCCGTTGGGTGATGATGTTCGGGACTGGCAAAAGAATTTAAATCAGGCTGAAAAAAATTTGTTAACTCAAATATTTAGATTTTTTACTCAAGCAGATGTGGAGGTTAGTAATTGTTACATAAGACATTATATGAATGTTTTTAAACCTACAGAAACATTAATGATGATGTCTGCTTTTGCAGCAATGGAAACAGTGCATATTGCAGCTTATTCACATCTACTAGATACGATAGGAATGCCAGAATCTGAATACTCTGCTTTCTTAAAGTATAAAGAAATGAAAGATAAATATGATTACATGCAAGGTTTCGATGTAAAATCAAATCATGATATAGCAAAAACCATTGCTGTCTTCAGCGCATTTACAGAAGGATTACAACTATTTGCAAGCTTTGCAATCCTTTTAAATTTTCCAAGACAAAATAAAATGAAAGGTATGGGTCAAATTGTTACTTGGTCTGTAAGAGACGAGACTCTGCACTGCAATTCGATGATAAAATTATTTAGAACTTTTATTGATGAAAATCCTGACATTTGGACTGATAAACTTAAGAAAGAAATTTACGAAGCATGCAGGACAATTATTTCGCATGAAGATGCTTTTATAAACTTGGCGTTTGAAATGGGTCCTATTAATGGTCTTACAGCTGATGAAGTTAAACAATATATCCGTTGGATTGGAAATAGAAGATTAATTCAACTTGGACTTGAACCTATATATCAAATAGATAAAAATCCTCTTACGTGGCTAGACACAATGTTGAATGCTGTTGAACATATGAATTTCTTTGAAGGAAGAGCAACTGAATATTCTAAAGCTTCAACAAAAGGTACTTGGGCAGACGCCTTTTCATAATTAATTCACTTCCTTAAATACATTTCTGTTAGTAAACTGATTTCTTGAAAGGAGATCTTATGGCAACATTTTATGCATTGGGTAAATATACAGCTCAAGGATATCAAGGTTTCTGCAAAGATCCAAAATCAGATAGAGCACAAGCAGCTCGAACTGCAGCTGAAGCTGTTGGGGCTAAATTAGTTTCATATACTGGTTTAAGAGGACCCTATGATTTCTTAGCAGTATTTGAAGGAACTTTTGCACAAGGCGCTGGCGTTAAAATGGCAACAGAAGCTAGTGGCGCTCTTTGCGATATTGCAGTTTGTGAAGCAATTAACATTAATGAAGTTGCAACAAACGCTGCAAAAATCGCAGCAGCATATAAAGGTCCGGGAAAATAATTTTTTATCTTTGGTTGAGAAGCATTACTTTACGGTGCTTCTCTCCACTGTATTTAGATAACGGTCTAATTAATTTATTAGCCGCATGTTGTTCCATAATATGCGCTGACCAACCGGTTATTCGTGATAGAACAAATATTGGAGTAAAAAAATCTGTATCAAATCCCATCAAATGGTATGTAGGCCCTGTAGGGAAATCAACATTGGGATAGATATCTTTTCTTTCAATCATTACGCTTTTAACTATGTCATAAATTTTAAGAAATTTTTTATCATTTTTTATTTTAGAAACTTTTTTGAAGTATTTTTCCATAGTAGGTACTCTTGAATCGCCTTTTTTGTAAACTCTGTGACCAAAACCCATTACTACTTCTTTTTTATCAAGAGCACTATTTATCCATTTCAAAGCACTTTCAGGTTTTTTAATTTTACTCATCATATGCATTACTGCTTCGTTGGCTCCACCATGTAAAGGACCTTTTAAACTTCCTATAGCACCTGTAATTGCGCTATGAATATCTGACAAACTACTTGTAATCGTTCTTGCTGTAAAAGTTGAAACATTGAAACTATGTTCAGCATAGAGAATCAAGGAAACATCAAAAGCCTTAATAATTTCTTTACTAGGTATTTTTCCAAAACACATATAGAAAAAGTTTTCAGAAAAACCCAAATTTTTTTTTGGTGGTATTACATTTTTACCTTTTCTTGCTCTAAAAAAAGCAGCTATAGCAGTTGGTGTTTTTGCAAATATTCTTATTGCTTTTCTCATATTTGCAGCAGGTGAATTGTTATTTGTGTCTTTGTCTTCAAGACCCATAACACTAACCACTGTTCTAGCAACGTCCATTGGATGTGATCTTTTAGGCATATGTTTTACAATTTCTCTAAGATTTATTGTGATATTTCTATTTTCTTCCAGAGCTTTTTTAAATTTTTTTAGTTTAGTTTTGTTCGGTAATTCTTTATTTAATATTAAGTAAGCAACTTCTTCAAAACAACACTTCTCGCATAGGTCTTGAACAGCATACCCTCTATAAGTTAGTGAATTTATATCAGGCATTACTTGGGAGATAGTTGTTTCATCTACAACTATGCCTAACAATCCTTTTTTTACGTCGTCACTCATAAATTATTCATGACCTTCAGTTTTAAAATCAGTAATTTTTTTGTCTGGTGTATTATATTTCTCATATTCGACTAACTCGTAAAGTTTTTTTCGAGTTTGCATTTTATCGATAATATTATTTTGATGTCCATCCTTAAAAATGACCTTCAATCCATCTTCAACATTTTTCATTGCTAATCTTTGAGTGGTAACTGGATATATAACAATATTGTAACCTAAATTTTCTAATTGGTTTGCCGATAAAATTTTTGATTTACCAAACTCTGTCATATTAGCTAACAAATATGTTTTTGAATTTTGTCTGATTTGTTCAAATTCCTTTTCATCTTTCATAGCTTCTGGAAATATGACATCTGCTCCAGCATCTTCATAAGCTTTAATTCTATTTATAGTTTTATCTATTCCTTCAACAATATTAGCATCAGTTCTTACGATAATTAAAAAATTTTTATCTTTTCTTGAATTCACACAAGTTTTTACTTTTTTTATCATTTCTTCAGTGGAAATAATTTCTTTGTTGTCTAGATGGCCGCATCTTTTTTCATCAATTTGATCTTCTATGTGACAACCAGACAGTCCAAAATTTTCAAAAATCTCAATTGTTTTTGCGCAATTTTTAAATCCAGTGTCTCCATCTACAATAGAAGGTAAATCGGTAACTCTTGATATTTGATTTGCTCTATAACTAACTTCTTTTAATGTTGTTAAACCGATATCGGGTATACCTAAGTCATTAGACATAACTCCCCCAGAGATGTAAACACCATCAAAACCAATTTTTGCTATAAGCTTCGCTGTAAGTGGATTATAAGCTCCTGGAAATCTTAAAATTTTTTGTTTTTTTAATTGATTTTTAAAATCAATTCTTTTTTCAGAAGAGTTTTTCTTTGTAAAATGCATAACATAAATCTTTAATCAATAACGATTATAACAGCTGTAGCAACTAATAATAAAGCTAATAAATATTCTATAATTTTTTTAATTTTAGTATTTTGAATTATTAATTTTATAGACGATCCAAAAAGTGCCCATATCGCTATAGCAGGAATACAAACAAATGGAGCAGTACCAGCAACGAACATTGTGGCAATAATAAAATTTTCTTCACTAGGAAAAAAAGCAGTGGCTGCGGTAAGAGCTACTACCCAGGCCTTAGGGTTAATGAATTGAAAAAGTGCAGCTTCATAGAATCTAAGAGGTCTGCCACTTTCTTTATTATTATCCGATAAAGATCCAAGAATTTTCCATCCAAGATATAGCAAATAAAAAAAGCAAAGCCATTTAAGATAAAATTGAATTATTGGAAAATTTTGAAACAAAGCACCCAAACCAAAGCAAACAAGAGTTATTTGTATTATGTGACCAAAAGGAATTCCTAACATGTGAGGAAGAGTT
>CACLLG010000018.1 GCA_902607735.1 uncultured Pelagibacteraceae bacterium
TTTCCTAAATGGTGATTGAGGGAACCACAACAATTTATTCCCTTTGGAACAACTACCTCAATGCCGTGCCGGTTTAATAAACGAATAGTTGCTTCATTAATTTGTGGAGAAATAACTTTTTGAACACATCCAGTTAGCAAAGCAACACGTGCCACAGGTTTTTTTTTCTTTGTTGCTTGATATACTCTCATTTTAGGAAGTTTTTTTTTTGGAAATTTTATTGGCATAAGTCTAATCATTTCTCTAATTTTTTTTGGAAAAAAAAACTGAAAAGGTTTAACTAATAACGTTAGCATGCCTATAATTCTAAAATAGGTAGGATTAGGTAAAATTTTTGATAAAAAATCTCTAATAATTCTCTCATTAAAAGGTCTTTTATAAGTTTTTTCTATATGACTTCTTCCGTGATCAATCAGGTGCATATAATTTACCCCAGAAGGACAAGTTGACATACAGCTATAACAGGAAAGACATCTATCTATATGTTTAACAATTTTTTTATTAGCAGGCTTCTTATTTTCCAACATATCCTTAATTAAATATATTCTTCCCCTCGGACCATCCAACTCATTTCCCAATAGTTGATATGTAGGACAAGTAGCATTGCAGAAACCACAATGAACACATTTTCTAAAAATTTTTTCGCTCGATTTATTATCTTTATCTTTTAATTGTTCTTTCGAAAAATGAGTTTCCATTTATATACCTGTATACATTTTTCCTGGATTAAGTATCCTTTTTGGATCAAAACTTTTTTTAATATTTTGAGATATATAGAATCGATCTTTATTAATAGTAAATACATCTTCTACATAAGGAAGATAATCAGAATTTTTTATCATTGTCACATAACCTCCAAGTCTTACCACTTTTCTTCTTATTGATTCAAACATCTCTTCTGATAATTCAAAGGCTTCCATCCACATTAAGGCGCCACCCCAATCTAAATAATATTTAAATTTATTAGAGAGTTGATAGATTAGATTAACACTCTCCGAAGGAGGAATCACTATTCTTAATATGCTATTTTTTGAAGAAGAAAAAAATTCTAAACTTTTAACTTTATTCCAAAAAATTTCTGATTGATGCGTCTCAAGAATAGATATATTTAAATTTTCAATTTGTAGTTCTTTAATTAAATTTTCAATTCTTTGATTAATTGAATTTTTTGATCCTTCAATTCTAATTGATGTGAGTGAACCATCTCGTTTAAGGTCATTTAATTTAAAAGTATCTTCAATATTCATTACACAACCAGTTACAATTGGTTCATTAGGTAAAAAAATAGCCCCTGAAATATCATTTGAAGAATTTATAGATTTGTCTAAATAAGAAAGACCGGATTCTATTTTCTGATTATGTATAATTAATGTTTTAATTTCTTCAGGAGCGGGCAATACTTTAAAAGTAATCTCAGTCAAAGCAACTAGTGTTCCATAGGAGCCACACATCAATTTGCTTAAATCATAACCCGTAACATTTTTGACCACAACTCCCCCTGATTTTATAATTTCGCCCCTACCATTAACTCCCCTAAATCCTAAAACATGATCTCTAACACTTCCAACTTTAAATCTACGTGGCCCAGAAATATTGCACGCGACCTGACCTCCGGCAGTTCCATAATCACTCTTTTCGTTTAACAAATATCCAAAATTAATTGGCTCAAATGCTAGTTGTTGATTATTTTTTTTTAACTCTTCTTCTATTTTTTGTATTGGGGTACCAGCTTTGACCTTAATATAAAGTTCTTCAGGAAGGTATTCTATAATTCCATTTAGCTTTGATAGATTCAAAGTTTTAGCACATTGAAGAGGTTTTCCTATATTCTTTTTTGATCCAGAACCCACTAATTCTACTGGAATATTTGACTTATAAAACTTTTTTATAAAAGAAGAAACCTCTCGTTCGTTTTGTGGGTATTCTATTAAATTAGAATCTTGGTATGTCGGGGAATTTTGTTTTTCCTCTATGGACATGAACTCTCCCTTCTTCGGCACACTTTCTTAATATAGGATAGACTTTTCCGGGATTTAACAATGAACTTACATCTAAAGCTTTTTTAATTTTAATCTGTTGTTGAATGTCATTATTGTTAAACATTTCACACATTAATTCTCTTTTTTCTACACCAACTCCGTGCTCACCAGTTAAAACACCTCCAACTTTTACACAATATTTTAGTATTTCTGCTCCAAATTTTTCTGTTTTCTCTAAGGAGTTTTTTTCATTAGCGTCATACATTATTAAAGGATGAAGGTTTCCATCACCCGCATGAAAAGCATTTGCAACGGGTAAATTATATTTTTTGGATAATCTTTGTATTTCCTTTAGTACTTCGGCTAATTTTCCTCTTGGGATTGTTCCATCCATACAATAATAATCCGGCGCCATATCTCCGCAAGCGGGAAAAGCTGCTTTACGTCCAGCCCAAAATTTTAATCTCTGTTTTTCATTTTTGCTAATTTTAATACTCGAAGATTTATTTTTTTTTGCAATCTTGCTAACTCTATGAATAAGTTCTTCTACTTCCTTTTCTGTACCATCTAATTCTACAATTAGCATCGATTCGGCATTTCTTGGGTATCCAGCTTTTACAAAATTATCTGTAGCATGAATTAAAGCTTTATCCATCATCTCCATGCCAGAAGGAATAATACCGTTTGCTATAATTTCAGATACGCATTTACCTCCGTCCTCTATAGTGGAAAATCCAATTAGAGCGGCTTTAACCGTTTGAGGTTTTTTAAGAATCTTTACTGTGACTTCTGTAATCACGCATAAAAGTCCTTCGGACCCAGTGATTAATCCAAGCAGGTCATATCCTTCTGAGTCATAAGTTTTACCCCCCAGCCTGCTAATAGTTCCATCCATAAAAACAACTTCTACACCTAAAAGATTATTTGTTGTCGTTCCGTATTTTAACGAATGAACACCGCCGGAATTTTCCGCTACATTTCCTCCTATTGAACAAGCAATTTGGCTAGATGGATCTGGAGCATAATAAAAACCTCTGTCTTCAACAGCCTGTGTTATTGATAAATTTGTAACACCTGGTTGAGCAATTACACATCTATTTTTAAAATCAACATTAATAATTTTATTAAATTTACTTAAACACAAAAGTATGCAGTCTTCTAAAGGTAAAGCTCCCCCGGATAATCCGGTTCCCGCTCCCCTTGGAACAACTTTAATTCTTTCTTTATTACAATATGTCAATATCTTACTTACTTCTTTTGTATTTTCTGGAAAAACAACAACTAAAGGTTTTTGTTTATAAGCTGATAGCGCATCAGTTTCAAATGGTCTCGTTTGATCCTCATGATCTAAGATATTATCAGCTTTAATAATTTTCTTAAGATTTGCTATAACCTCTACTTTTTTTGATAAAAGTTTCCGGTCAATTTTTGGCATAGATAATTTAGTCATAAAAATATACTACAGCCAAAAAGCCTAGTGGTCAAAAAGGTTAGGATGTATTATTTAAGTATTTTATCTATTTTTTGTATAGCTTTGCTTATATTTTCCTTTGAAGTAGCAAAATTAAATCTTACGTTATCTACGGCAAATTTTCCAAATGCTGTCCCTGGTATCATAGCAACTCCTGCGTCTTGTAAGCATTTATCTGTAAACTCTTCACCGTTCATCCCTGTCCCTTTAACATTAGGAAATACAAAAAAAGATCCGCCTGGTAAGCTACATTCAATGCCTCTTAAACTTCTTAAACCATCAACAATAAGTTTTCTTCTTATATTAAATTCTTGCATCATATTGTTAAGATGATCTTCGGGTCCATCTAATGCTGCGATCGCTCCAAATTGAGCAGCGGTATTTACACACGAATGATTATTTACACAAAATTTAAACACATGCTCAATTAACGATTCTGGCCATATCCCCCAACCTAAACGCCACCCTGTCATAGCATAAGTTTTGCTCCAACCATTAAGCACAATAAGTCTCTCATAAAGATCTGGATAATTGAGAAAAGTTGGAATTTCTTTATTATCAAAAATCAACCTATCGTAAATTTCATCACATAAAATAGTTACATGAGGAAAATTTATTAAACCTTTTGCAAGTTCATCGATTACTTTTTTTTCAGTAAAACTGCCAGTTGGATTATGCGGATTATTTAAAATTAATAATCTAGTATTATCATTTATTAAAGAAAGGATTTGCTTCGGATTAATTAAAAATTCTTTATTTGTGGTTAAATTGTAAGGTACTGGCCTCGCTCCCGTATAATTAATCATGGACTCATAAATCGGAAAACCCGGATCTGGATATATAATTTCTGCTCCTAACTCACCAAAAAAAGAGATAGCGTAGTGCATTGTCGGCTTTCCACCTGGCATAATAACTACTCTTTCAGGATCAATATCAGCATTGTATAATTTTTTGATTTTTCGAGTTACGGCTTCTCTACACTCAATTATTCCATTAGGTAACGTATAACCATGATGTCCATCTTTTAGAGCTTTAATCGTAGCATTAACTGCATGTTGTGGAGATTTAAAATCAGATTGACCTAAACTTAAATCAATAATTTGTTTACCTTCTCTAGCTAATTTTTTTGTTTTTGCGAATATATTGTAGACTGCTTCGGTGCCTAGTCTATTTACACTCTTAGCAATTTTCATTTCTAATTTCTTTTGAACGTAACTTTAGTTCTGTTAAGATCTTTAACCGACTTAGAACCCATTAAAATCATACCACGTTTTATTTCTGATTTCATCTTTTCTAAAATAATTTCAATAGCTTTTTGGCCGCCTGCTCCTAATGCATATAAATAACCTTTTCCAAAACTACACGCCTTAGCACCAAGAGCCAAAGCTTTTAAAACATGTGTTCCTCTTCTAACTCCTCCGTCTAGAATTACTTCAATCTTATCTCCAACAGCATCAACAATTTCGCTAATTTGGTCAAAAGGTGCTCTTGAACCATCCAGCTGTCTTCCGCCATGATTTGAAATCATAATTGCGCTCGCTCCAATATCGATTGCTTTTTTTGCATCCTCAACTGACATAACACCTTTAAGTGCAAATGGTCCTCCCCATTTTTTTACACAGTACTCTGCATCTTTCCAATTCATTGACGGATCAAACTGTTCATTAATATAACCCATAATAGATCTTTCAATACTGCTCCCTTTTTGGGTCATGTGTATAAGATTAGCTAATTCAAATTTTTTACGAAATAAATAGTTAAGGCTCCAGCTAGGATGTGAAGCAAAACTTAAAAAACTATCTAAGGTTAATCTTGGAGGTGTTGTAAATCCTGTTCTATGATCTCTTTCTCTATTTCCAGCTACTACGGTATCAACAGTTAAACACAAAGCATGAAATCCTGCTTTTTTACATCTTTCAATTAAATTATCGGTTAACCCTCTATCTTTATGTATATAAAGTTGAAATAATTTTGGTCCATTTGTTAAATTTCCAATCTCTTCTATACTTGTGGTGGCCATGGTTGACATACTAAAAATAGTACCTAATTTTTTCGCAGCTTTTGCAGAAGCTTTTTCACCTTCATAATGATAAAGACGATGCATTGATGTGGGGGAAAGAAATAATGGAAAATCAATTTTTTGTCCTAAAACAGTTGTTGAAAGATCTACATTACTTACATCGGTTAACACTTCTGGAACTAAATCACATTTATTAAAAGATTCTGTATTTCTATTGAGTGTAACTTCATCATCAGATCCACCATCGATGTAATGAAAAATTGGAGATGGTAATTTTTTTTTTGCTAGTTTTCTAAAATCTTCAACATTATGACAATCTTTAAGATTCATTTGTTAATCTTCTTGCTGATTTTACTTTATTTAAATTAAAATTGTTTAAGAAAATTAAACATATAACTATTAGCCCCTGGGTTTTTATTTCCAAGACTAGCGTTAGATATATGATTATAAGACATACCGAATTCAGTACTATCAGACAGATTTAAAGATACTTGAACTTCACTTTTAAATTCCAAGGCAGAACCTAAATCTTTTCCATCACCAGAATTGTAATATCCAGGAGCAAAACTTGGGGTAATTGTAAACAATCCAATATCATATTCGGCTTGAGCTCCAGTATATAGATAAAAAGCACTATTTTCAGTTAAAAAACCACCGGTGATTGGAGATATTCTGCCTAAAAAACTTTTTCTAAACAAATTATCATTTTGATGTTGTAAGCCAATTAATCCTGATGATTGTTTAGTATCACTAAAATCAAACATTCCTGTAAATAAATTTAATTCTGTTTCTTTTAAATTTTTATCCTCACTATTTGCAAAACTTAAGAAAGAAAAACTTATTATTACAACCAAAACATTTAAAAAAATTTTCCTCATAAAATAAACATATAACCTTAAAGGTAAAAAATAAATAGACATTAGTTATTTAGAAAATATTGATTGCTGAGGAATTTATGCCTAATTAAGATACAAAGAGGGAGATGAAGATTGAATTAAATGCTCCTAATTAGGCATATATAGTTAATAAACCTATACTTTGTCTAACTTTTGAAAAAAATTTGTTCAATTTTAGGCAGGAACCCTAAAAAATCAATTTGATGGTCTAAAATAACCAGATCCTTTTTTGCCTTTAAAGATTTCCTCAATTAAGGGATGTTTGATTGGTTCATCTGAATCATCATTAACCAAATTTTGTTCTGATACATAAGCTTCATATGTAATTTCATTGTTCTCCGCTAACAAATGATAAAACGGTTGATCTTTTCTAGGCCTTACATCTTTTGGGATTGACTCGTACCATTCGTCAGAATTATTAAATTCAAAGTCCACATCATAAATTACACCTCTAAAATCAAAGTGCTTATGCTTTACGACATCTCCTATTGAAAATTTAGCTATATTTTCTGCCATCTGACTAGGTTAGGATATTTAAATTTATAAGAAAAGCAATAGAAAAAATATATGTTTAGTAATACATGTGCTAACATTTTCCTATGAATAGACCCATTATTAAATTTTTAGCGGACTTTGGTCCACTTCTTATATTTTTTACAATATATTTTATTAATGAAAATGATTTGAAGGCTGCAATTCCTCCTTTCATCATAGCAACTCTTATTGCATTAGTAGTAGTATATTTACTAGAAAAAAGAATCCCCATGGTTCCACTTATGAGTGGAATAATCATTACTTTATTTGGTGGACTTACTTTATATTTTGACAACAAAATTTTTTTTTATATGAAGCCTACTATTATTAACATACTTTTTGCTGCAATTTTGTTTTTTGGTAAATATTTTACTCAGAAACCTTTATTAAAGATTTTTTTCCAATCAGCAATAGAATTAAAAGACGAAGGTTGGAAAAAATTAAATGATCGTTGGATAATTTTTTTTATTTTTGTTGCAATTTTAAATGAAATTGTTTGGAGAATATATTGTCCAGAGAAAGAATATATATGGGTAAATTTTAAAGTATGGGGATTACTACCTATTAGTTTTTTATTTGCAGCAAGTCAAATTTCACTAATCAATAAATATAAATTAAAACAATAATGAAACATTTAAAATTAGTTGTTAATAATGAAAATAAAAAAATTGATATCTTTTTTAATAAAATAGAACTTAAATTAATATTAAATTTATATGCTAGAATGGTCTCTAGCGGTGAATGGAAAGACTATGGATTAAGTATCTCTAAAAAAGAAGTTAGTTTTAATGTATATCACAGAACATCGGAATTTCCTGCTTATAGAATAACAAAAAATCTAAAACCTAAAAATGAAAATGAAAAGTATTTAATTAAAAATCATCAAAATAAAATAATTAATAAATCAGAAAGCTTGGAAAATTTAATAAAAAAAATAATTTGGAAAAAATTTAAATTAGTAAATTAAGATTATCTTCTTTGACCAAATAATCTTAACAACATAATAAACAAATTAATAAAATCTAAATAAAGGGTAAGCGCACCCATAACAGCTTTTTTACCCATAATTTCACCAGAGTCACTTACTAAATACATATTTTTAATTTTTTGAGTATCGTAAGCAGTTAACCCTACAAAAATTAATACTCCAAGAATAGATATGACAAAATACATCATTGTAGATTTCATAAATATATTAACTATTGAAGCAATAATAATTCCTATTAACCCCATCATAAGAAAAGATCCCAACTTTGTTAAATCTCTTTTTGTTGTATAGCCATAAATACTCATCGCGCCGAATGTTCCCGCTGTAATAAAAAATACTCTTGTTATAGAAGTTTCTGTATAAACAACAAATATAGATGATAAAGAAAGCCCCATCAAAGCAGCAAATATCCAAAAAACAGTTTGGGCTTTAGCCGCGCTCATTTTTGCTATTCCAAAACTCATATAAAGAACAACACCAAGAGGCGCTAACATAACAACCCATGCCAAACCGGAACTATAAAGAGAATTTCCTAACGGCGTAAATTGTAGGGGTGATAGTGATAACACAGCAAATTTAAAAGTTAGTAATGCTACTATGCCAGTCACTAAAAGTGCTGACCCCATATAATTATAAACCTTAAGCATATATGCTCTTAGGCCTTCATCGATTACATGCGTTTCAGTGCTCGTTACTTTCGATTGAATATTTTGTTTATTAAATTCCATAATATAAGTTAAATATATTGTTATTCTTGGAAATTTTCAAGATGTTAGAACAGTTTAATAAAAGTTTAAAATAGTTTAACTAAAGCCATGAATTTTAAAAAATTAGGAAGCACGGATTTAAAAGTAAGCACAATTTGTCTCGGTACTATGACTTGGGGCGAGCAAAATAACGAAAAAGAGGCATTTGAACAAATGAATTATGCTTTAGATTGTGGGATAAATTTTTTTGATGCCGCAGAAATTTATCCATCACCCTGCAAAAAAGAAACATATGGTGAAACTGAAAAAATTATTGGAAATTGGCTTAGTCAAAGTAAAAACAGAGATAAGATTATTTTAGCCTCTAAAATTGCCGGACCTGGCTTATCTTGGATTCGTAATGGAGAACAAAATTTTTCTGAACAAAAAATTAAAAAAGCATTAGAAGATAGTTTGATAAGATTACAAACAGATTACATTGATCTTTATCAATTGCACTGGCCAGAAAGAAAAACTAATTTTTTTGGCAGACTTAATTATAAACATAAAGAAGAGGGTAGTTGGAATGACTTTGAAAAAGTGTTAAATGCTTTAGAAAAATTTATAAAACAGGGAAAAATTCGTTATGTAGGATTATCAAACGAAACTCCCTGGGGATTATCAAAATTTCTAGAAATTTCAAAAATTAAGAAACTTCCAAAAATGATGTCGGTACAAAATCCATATAATTTGTTATGTAGAACTTATGAGGTAGGCTTATCTGAAATTTCGATTAGAGAAAAAAGTGGATTGCTAGCTTATTCACCGCTTGCAGGTGGATTTTTAACAGGAAAATATAGAAATAATAGTTTACCAGAAAATTCAAGACAAAAATTATTTGCAGACTACTATACCAGATATAGTGAACCTAATGCATCTCCAGTGATAGAAAAATACTTTAAAATTGCCAAAAAATTTGGTCTAAATTTTGCACAAATGGCTATAAAATTCTGTGAAATTCAAAAATTTTTAACATCAGTTATAATTGGTGCTACTACTATGGAACAGTTGAAAATTAATATAGAAAGTGTAAGTGTAAATTTAAAAGAAGAAATTTTAAAAGAAATTAATGATGTACAGATAAAATATCCAAACCCATGCCCATAAAAAAAATTTTTTACACAATTTTATTTTTTACGATCTTTAATTTTGCTAATGCTGAAGAGAATTTAAAAAGTATTGGTAAATTTAAAGATTGGGAAAGTTTTGTTTTATTGCAAGAAGGAAATAAGACCTGTTTTGCACAATCAATTCCTGTTGTAAGAGCTCCAAAAAAATTGAAAAGAGATCCTTCAAGATTATTTGTGAGTTTTAGACCAGCCGAAAATATAAAAAATGAAATAAGTGTAACTAATGGCTATGAATTTAAATTAAAAACTCCTGTTACAGCAAAATCTGGAAAAAAAACCTACGATCTATTTTCAAAAGGACGATTTGCATGGGTAGTTGATAATGAAGATGAAAATAAATTAATTATAACTATGAGAAAAGCTTCAAGACTTATGATTATCGGAAATAATGATAAGGGAGTCCAAACAACAGATCATTATTCTATGATGGGTTTTACGAAAGCCTATAATTCAGCAAAAAAAAGTTGCAGCTAATATAATTAGTAAAAATGAAAAAAAAAAGAAAGATTGTACTAGCCTATTCAGGTGGCCTAGATACTTCAATAATTCTTAAATGGCTTCAAGAAAAATATAAAGCAGAAATTATTACTTTTACAGCGGATATTGGACAAAAAATTAATAAAAAAAAAATTATTAATAATGCAAAAAAATTAGGTGTCAAAAAAATAATTATTGAAAATCTTAAAGATACTTTCGTTAAAAATTATGTATTCCCAATGATTAGAGGGCATGCAGTTTATGAGGGCGTTTACTTATTAGGAACTTCTATTGCAAGACCTTTAATTGCAAAAAGACAAATTGCTATAGCAAAAAAATTTAGCGCATATGCAGTGTCACATGGCTCAACAGGTAAAGGAAACGATCAAGTAAGATTTGAACTTGGTTATCATTACTTTGGGCCCAAAATTAAAATAATTGCTCCATGGAGAATATGGAAATTAAATTCAAGAAAAGATTTAATTAAATATGCAAAAAAAAACAGAATAAGTATACCTAAAGATAAAAAAGGATTATCGCCCTTTTCTGTAGATGATAATTTATTTCATACATCTACCGAGGGTAAAATTTTAGAGAATCCCAAAAATCCAGCGCCAGAATTTATTTTTCAAAGAACAATTTCTCCTGAAAAGGCTCCAAACAAAGCTTCTTATGTGACTATAGGATTTAAAAATAGTGACCCTATAACCATTAATGGTAAAAAATTATCTCCAGGAAATCTTTTACAAAAATTAAATATAATTGCAGGTAAAAATGGTATTGGAAGAATTGATCTTGTTGAAAATAGATTTCTTGGAATAAAATCAAGAGGTGTTTACGAAACGCCTGGGGGAACCTTATTAATGATAGCACATAGAGCAATTGAGTCTGTTACTTTAGATAAAGAAACAATGCATAAAAAAGATGAAATTATGCCAAAATATGCAGCACTCATTTACAACGGCTATTGGTATTCAAAGGCAAGATTTAAACTCCAAAAAATTGTAGACCTAAAAAGAAATAAAGTAGATGGATCCATTAAGCTTAAATTATATAAAGGAAATATAACAATTTTTTCGAGACAAACTAAAAGTGGAGCATATTCCATCAAGAAAGTTTCCTTTGAAGAAAACAAAACTTTTAATAAATCTAATGTAGAAAGATTTATTAATCTCAATAAAAAGAAGCTTCGTTAATTAAATGATTAGGAAAATTCAGTTAAAAGACAAAGTTGCAAAAAAAAAATGTATACGAACTAAAATCTTAATATTATTTAGATTGAACTTTTTTAAAACATTCAACGGTATTATTTAGTAAGCAAGCAATCGTCATGGGACCAACACCACCTGGGACTGGTGTAATTGCTTTAGCAATTTTAGAAACTTCATCAAAATCAACGTCACCCACTAAACCCGAATCAGTTTTATTAATTCCAACATCAATAACGATTGCTCCTTTTTTTACCCAATCTCCTTTAACAAGTTTTGGTTTCCCTACTGCAGCTATAATTATATCTGCCCTACTACATTCAGCTTTTAAATCTTTAGTTTTTGAATGAACAATAGTAACAGTACAATTTTCTTTTAAAAGTAATTGAGTCATAGGTTTTCCGTTTAAATTTGATCTTCCAATCATAATGGCATGTTTCCCATTTAAGTTTTTCTCTACTTTTTTAAGTAATAAGTAGCAGCCTAGTGGAGTACAAGGAATGCTACTATCATAGCCCGAAGACAAATTTCCTACATTTATGGGATGAAATCCGTCTACATCTTTACCGGGAAGTATAGTTTCAATTACTTTTCTTTTGTCTATATGTTTAGGCAAGGGTAATTGAACTAAAATACCTGAAACTTTATCATTATTATTTAACTCTCTAATTTTACTTAAAACAACTGTTTCTTCTATATTTTCTGGATATCTAATTACTTCTGAATTCATTCCAACTTCTTTTGCAAATTTTTCTTTGTTCTTTACGTAAATCTTGCTTGGAGGATCTTCTCCAACCAAAAGTACTGTTAATCCAGGCACAGCATTATATGTAGATTTGAGTTCAGCTATCTTTTTTTTAAGGTCTGCTCTTAAATCAGCTGCCGCTTTCTTACCATCAATAATCATATTAAAAACAATCCTGGTGCAAAAATTTCAAAAATAATATTTCTAAGAAATATTAAAAGTAGTATTAAAATAACTGGTGATATATCAATTGATCCAAACATGGGTATAAAGCGTCTTATTTTGTTTAAAACGGGATCAGTTAGTTTATAGGTAGTCTCAAGAACAGAAAAAACAAACCTGTTTTGCGTATTTAGAATATTAAAAGCTACCAGCCAACTTAAAACCGCGTTAATAATTATAATCCACAAATAAATAGTAATAATATTGTCTAGTAATATAAATATTGATTTCAT
>CACLLG010000019.1 GCA_902607735.1 uncultured Pelagibacteraceae bacterium
TTTAGATCTAGAAGACGTTGAACTCAATGTTTGTTCATCAACTGCAATTTATGGAAAAAAATTTGATTCAGCCCTTGGGAAAACTTATGAAAGTCTCTTTCAAGATTGTAAAAATACAAAAAATGTTAACTATATTGGTTTTTTAGATAACAAAAAGGTAATCGATCTTTTAAAAAAAACACATATTTTTTCCTATCCAAGCATTTGGCCTGAAACTAGTTGCATTTCAGCTATTGAAGCAATGGCAGCTGGTTGCGAAATAGTAACAACAAATCTTGGAGCATTATATGAAACGTGCTCGCCTTTTGGAACATTTGTTAATTTTGATAGAAATTTTGATAATTTAGAAAAAAGATACAGTGAGGTTTTATTAAATAGCATAAAAAATTATTGGTCTGATGAAAATCAAAATATACTTAAATTACAAAGAGAATCGATCAATGCTACCTACTCCTGGGATATACGATCTGTAGAATGGAAAAATTTTTTTGATCAGACTAGAAAATCAAAAACTTAAACCTTTGGTTTTTTCTTGCATATATTTAAAACTCTCAACTGCTATTTCATCTCTTTTTTTAACAGCTTCAACAATATCATTACCATAGGTTGAGATAAGTCCAGGATCTACAATATGAGTTTTATATATGAGAGATAGTTTGCCATCGATATTTTTTTTGAGATGCTCTCGTAAGGAAAGTATTTTATTTTTTTTAAAAAAATATAAAAAATATGAAATCCACAAATCATCATGCAAAAAAAGTTCTTTGTAATTCTTAACGATTTTGTCATAAAAACTCTTAATGCCTGTTAAATGATTTGTATTTATTGCAAACCCATCTGCTCCCTGTCCGATTCCAAAATTTCCTAGCGGGTGTACATAAAAACTATAGGCATTATTTGGTTCTTTAGAGTAAAAATAAAAGAATTTTTCTATCATATAATCTTCGTAAGAATGATCGTCATCTGCCAGAATTATTAATGAATTTTTTTTTAATTTATCCAAAGAACCCAACAGCTTAGTTCCCGGTCCACAATCTTCACATCTAGTAATCTCCACAATACTATTATCAAATTTGGGGATTTGCTTGTCTTCAATGGTATTAGAAAATCTTCTATATTTTAAAGGTATATTAACAAAAATTTTATCAGGTTTTCGAGTTTGTTTTAATAAAGATTCAATTGATTGATTTAAATTTTTTTAATCTCTGAGGAATTGTAGTTAACGATACGTAAATCATTTACTTAACCATGCGGTCCAAAATAATATTTAGGATTTTCTTCCATAAGTACCAATAAATCTTTCGGAAAAAATGTTTTATCTATTTTTTTTGATTTTACCTTTCTATAAAATAAATCTTTTCCAGTTTTTTGACAATCAATTATATGATCCATATTTTTAAACTTTTCGTTATTAAACTCAGTATGGGCAATTGATTCAAATTTTTCTTTAATTTTATCGGGCCCTCCAAAGGAAGAAAAGCTCCAACCAGATTCTGTAAAATGAGATATTCTATTCCTTGCTCTTCTAAGTTGATGTGGCGAATAGGCATTACATATCTGTATAGTAGTTGCAATGCTACCTCTCCAGCTTTCTAATTTTAAATAATTGCAATCTATATGAAATAGAGCTTGCTCAAAAGCCACGGGTGCAATTTTCTTAAAATCACATGATTTTATAAATTCAAGTTTTGTTTTTAAAGGTATTTCGTCAACGTCACTAATTATTAAAATATCTTCATTAGAAAATTTTTTGCAAGCAGTTTTAATATAATTTCTTTGAAAATTTTCAATCCTCCAAGAATCGTCACCTTTAATATCATCGATTATCCAACTCTCTTCGTTTCTTATTTTTTCTGGATTGATATTGACTTGATGGTATTGAATTTTTTTTGCAAATTTTTTTAAATTATTTTCTAATAGATATTTAAAATTCCAATCTTTCTTTTTTCCTTGGTGTGTAATATCTGCTTCAACAACAACAAAAAAGTCAACAATTGAATTAAGATACTTTATTCTTAATTCAACTAATTCTTTTTCATTAAAAAAAATAAAAGCATCTATAAGCATTTAGTATTCTTTTTCAATTTATAAATCAAAATTGGTGGGCCCGCCAGGATTCGAACCTGGGACCAATACATTATGAGTGTACTGCTCTAACCAGCTGAGCTACAGGCCCTTTGTTAAGTATTCTCACACTTTTTATAACTTTTCAAAATAAAATCCACCTAAAAATTCTTTTACATGTCCTCAGTTTCTACCCAGTTTCTACTTCACTTCGTTGAGAAATATCTTAATCTTTATAAACTGGTCTATTCTTAATAATATTTTTTTCAAAAATATAATAAAAGAGAGTACTAAACAAAAATAAAAGAATTAGATAAAAAATAAAAATGAAATCACTATTTAACAAAAATTTATTTACTTTAATTAAATAAACAAAAATAAAGTGAAACAAGTAAATTGAGTAAGTTTGTTTTGATAAAAGAGAGAAAAATCTACTTAAATATTTGCTAACAATTAACTTATTAAAATTGATGAAAATAATAATTAAATTTATTGAAATATACTGCATTAGTAAAACAAATAAAAATAATTCTATTGTTGTTAAATTTTTAAAATCTTTGATGAAATAATTCATTAAAATTATAACTAAGATAATAGATAGTATATTTATAAAATTATTTTTAATTTTCTCGTAATAAATCCTGGTGAGGACACCAAAAGCAATTGAGTCCAATCTTAAAAAAGTTCCAATCCTATAAAACTGGCCGTCTACATTTAAAAATAAATAAACAATCTTTATGACATAAATTATTAAAATAAATAAAATTACTATATGAATGAATTTTCTTTTATTAAACACAACTAAAAAAATTGGAAAAATAAAATAAAAAAACTCTTCAATTGATAAAGACCAAGCAACGTAGAAATAATCTAAATCAACAAAGTTATCAGTGATATTTTGTATAAAAAATAAATATTTTAAAGTATCAATATCAAATTTTGAAAATAGAATTGAAAATAAAACTAAGGCAACTAAGTATGGTGGTATAGTCCTATACCATCTTCTAAAATAAAAAATCTTTATATTCCTGGTGTTGTTATAGACTCTTAGTAGCTGTGGAAATAAAACAAATCCACTTAAAACAAAAAAAAGTTCTACAAAAAAAATTGAGTAAAACTCGAAGTTATCAAAATTATATAAATAATAATAAAAATGGCATATTGCTACTCCATAACCAGCTATGCCTCTAAACAAATCCAAGCTTGAGATATTACTTGTGTTAATATTCATTTGTTACAGAAAAATTTATCTCCTTCAACATTAAAACGGATGAAGATTTTTTTTTCATTTTGATTTTTCATCTCTACCTAAAAAATCTTATAAATAAATGGGATTATTGTCTCATCTTGATCTAAAAATATTATAATTCCGCATAGAAAAAAAACAAACAGCATAGGATATATCCAATACTTTTTTCTAACTACAAATAAAAATAAATATTTTAAAAACTTTTTCATAAATAAAAACATTGACATACTCTACAGGATTCAAACCTGGGACCAATACATTACGAGTGTACTGCTCTAACCAACCGGGCTAAAGACCCTTATTAATAGCTCAATATTTACATTGGTTCTGAAATTGATTCAAGTTGAGAAATTTAATTCCTGATTTTTTAACATCAAAACTTGCGTCACATCTATTTAGATTAATAGTATTGATAAGACGTTTTATAAAATTATAGAATTACTGTATAATTGTTGATAAAGGATAAATTACTCAGTGAAAAAAAGTATAATAGAAAAATTAGTTTCGATTTTTTTTAAGTATTTTTATTTCATTAGTAATTATTGAATTGTTGCTAAGAGCTCTTGGTTTCGAAGCACAAAAGTATCGAGAACATGGATTAAAAGAACCAACCACAAATAAATATCATCAAATTCTTGGTTGGGAACCGAAAGAGGGAGTTTATGATTTTCCTCCATATTCAGAAAGTGAAAATTATACAAAGCTTACAATTTTAAAAGATGGAAACAGATATAGTGGTAAGAGCGCAACTAATGTTAAAGGAGATATTATAGTTGTTGGAGGATCATTTAGTCAAGGCTGGGGAATAAATGATGAAGAAACATTTTCTTATTTATTACAAAAAAAACTTCCCAATTTTAAAGTAAAAAATTACAGTGCAAATGGATATAGTTCTTTTCAATCTTTATTAATGTTGGAAGAAATATTTAAAAAAAATAAAAACGTTAAATTGGTTATTTATTCCTATGTTTTTCATCATGAAACAAGAAATTATGGTAATGCAAGTTGGATTCAAGCATTGTCTAATTTTAAATCACATACTCATGTTTCGCTTCCATATGCCAGATTGGATAAAAATAATAATTTAATCAGATATAAACCAATAAAATATTTTAAACTACCCTTAAGAAAACATTCTGTTTTAATTACAAAAATAGAGAAGAAAATTATGAGAGCTAGACTTTTTTCTCTAAATATAGATGAGACAAAAATAACTCAAAAAATTATTCATGAAATGAAACTATTGGTTGAAAAAAATAGAAGTAAATTTGCTTTTACAAACCTTGATCCACCAAGTGAATCAATAAGAGTTTCGGGCAAAAACCATTTAATTTCCTACAATAAATTTACCAAGGAAAATAAAATCAAACTTATTGATTGTGGATATGAGCTAACAGAAAAACAGCGAGTAAAAGTTGATGGACATCCGAATAATAAAGCACATATATTGTATGCTGATTGCATATACAATGAGGCAATAAATTTATTATAAAATATTGACAGTTCAATTTTTGAACGATAGAATGTTCAAATATTGAACATAAGGTATTAATATAAATAAGTTTTATTTTTTATCTTTGCTATAATAAGATGCACGTTAAATATGAAAATTTGTATTTGTACAACGCCAATTAGACCGATAGCTACAAGTTTTCCTCCTTTGGGGTCGATTGCAGTTATACAAGCCCTAAGAAATATTGGAGAACAAGTAAATTTTTATCACATCGATTATCATAGATATACTTACGATCAAAATTCTAAATATTTTGCTACCAACCAGTTTGATATGGTTGGTATTAGCGCTGTGGTATCAACAGCCTACGCCTATACTAAGAATTTAATTGAATTAATAAAAAAAGTTAGTCCAAAAACTATTATTTTTGTTGGTGGAAATCTTGCTGCAAGTGCAGAAATTTTGCACAGAAAAGCAAATGCTGACTACTGCATTATAGGAGATGGAGAAATTATAGCACAAAATTTAGTTAAAACTATTAAAGATAAAAAAACAACCGATGATGATTTGAATAAAATTCGCGGAATAACTTTTATTAATTCAAAAAATGTATTTAAATTTACTGGTTATGATACTGCATTGGCAGCTGATAAAATAGAAATGCCAGATTTCTCAATTTTAGAAGATGAAAATTGTTTAGACCATTATATGCCTGAACCAAACCCAACCTCATTCGGTTTTGACCCAAAACATAAATTCAAAAAAGGTGAAAGACAGGCAACTGTTGTCTTTTCAAAAGGATGTGTAGCTAGATGTACTTTTTGTCATCGTTTTGAAAAAGGTTATAGAGTGATTCCAATAGAAACCATTAAAAATCATTTAAAAATGTTAATGGAAAAATACAATGTCAAATATATCCATGTTGGTGATGAAAATTTTGGTTCATACAAAAAAGAAACGATAAAACTAGTGGATTTGATGGGGTCATTAAATTTAACTTGGAGATCGAATGGAGTACGCGCACATACAATGGATCTTGAAATGTTAAAGCATTGGAAAAAAAATGGCTGTGGACTTACTACTTCTGGTATTGAAAGCGGAAGCCCAACTATACTTAAGGTTATGGAAAAAAAGGTTTCTCTTGAAAAAAATATTGATGCAATAAGATCTATTTACAAAGCCGATATGGCTACAGTTATTCAACTAGTTATTGGAATGCCAGGAGAAACAGATAAAACAATTGATGAAACAATTGATTTTCTACTAAAAGTTATGCCTTATTATTCTGAAATACATAAAAATACACTCGGTTTAGAAATGAGCATTAATTATGCTCAAGCGCTACCTGGAACACCTCTATACGAGTACGCAAGAGAATATAATTATGTTGGCAAAGACGTTAACTCTGAGGAAGAATATTTATTAAAAATAAGTGATAAAGATGCTTACGATAATGATCATTTTCTAAATTATACTCAGCAGCCTCTTTTAAAAGTATTAGGGTGGAGAGCTAAGATACTTTGGAAGCTTTTTCCCAAGCATGCAAAAGCAAATCTTAAAATATCACCTTCAAAATTAATGATAATTATGAGTTTGTTTATAATTTCTATAAATAAGATATTTAAAGCTAATATAGGTTGCCACTTAACAGAAATTTTTAGTAAATTCGATAAATCAATTCAAAAAAATCCTTATAGCAATGCATCTTTATATAGCACTTTTCAATATGGTCTGAAACTATTGATTCCTTGGAATAAGTTCACTTATCCATTTTTAATGATTCTGGTGGCATTTAAAGAGAGAAAAAATACTAGATGGTTTTTTTAAATTAATTTTAGATCATATTGTTTGGAATTTAAATTTATTTAAAAAAATTAATCTACCAAAAATAACATTGAGAAAAGTTGTAAATATAAACGATATAGATGAAACTTTAGAAATAAGACGTGGACGCTAAAAGATTAGAAATTTCTATTTAATTTGAATACATATTCATATATATCCTAACTCCTGCATCTGTAATCTAAATTGGTTATTAGTTTTAATGCTAATTTTTGGATCTAGCAAATGTCTCCAATCATTTTCTTTAGCTAAATGAAAAAATTTATTTTTTTGACCCATATTAAAACCATATTCATTTTCATATTTTTTTAATTTATCAAAATGTGTAGAATTAATCGAATTTATAACTTTTTCTTTATTGTATTTAATTTCTAGATGTCTACATAAAAAATTTATTATTTTTTCAAAAGTTTCTCTGCTATCATTAATTAAATCTTCGTATTTTATAATAATTTTATTTATTGAATTACAATTTTTCCATGATAAATAATGAGTATTCCAACTACCTACAAATGTTGCGGGATTCGTTCCAGGATAAATTATATATTTTTCATTAATAATATTATTAAAACTTTCTTCTTGTGTTATTCCAAAATGATTTGACATCGATAAAATTACATTTCTTGGATCTCTAACTATATAAATAATGGCTAAAGAGGTATTACTATTAGTAAATGTATTTTTATTAATATTGCATAGGGCGCTATGGGTTTTTAAGTAGGTATTTTTCTGTTTTTGGTTGATAAATTCTTGAACCTTAATCCAGTGTTTTGAAACTTCAGACAGATTATCAAAATCTTTACTATCCATAAATTTTCCCAAAATATTATGATCCGGAAACTCTCCAATTTTGTTCAGGGAATTCATGTTAAATGATCCGTCAGTGGTGTATAAATACGCGCTTAAAAAAGCTCTAACCCATGTATTTCCACTTTTCGGATAAGATGTTAACCAAATAATCATATTACTCTTAACAAAAATTTTATCATAATTAAGTACTATATTTATATTTTATTAAGCTTTTTGAGAAATGCCTGTTAATTCTTTTTTTAAAGAATTTATCGCTTCTAATCTTAAATCTGGATTGAACATTTTTTCACTGAGTTCTTTATTTCCTAAAATATTATAGATTTTTCCGATAAGTTCGTAAATTTTATCCTTTTCTTCAAATTCTGTAGCAATGAGTAACGTATCTAGGGCTATGTAATATAATTTATTAATAAAAAAAATTTTACTTCTTAAATAAAGATAATCAATATTCTTATAAAATTCAGAACCCAACTTTGATAATTCAAACTGAGCTTCATCAATTTTTTTATTATTAATTAATCTATTTATTTTTTCTAATATATTTTTATTCATGTAATAATCTTATTTTTTACAAAATCTTGAATGTTATTTTTTTCTTTGTCCCACCAAAGCTTGCATTCATCACTTTTTTTTCTAATTTGATTGCTATCCCAATCAAGTACTATCGGTTTTGCATCTATCCACTTATCAACCTTTATAAATGGGTTATTAGGAAACAAACGGTCGTAGTACTTATAAGCATTTTCTACAATTGGAATACATCCACATTCTAAAGCTTCATATAGTCTATAAGTTTCAGGATGAAAAAAACCATTCGGACAAGGCACAAATTCAGTTGATGATAAAACTTCATTCATTTCATCAACAGAAATAATTTTTACATCAAATTTTTCAGTTTTATGACAAAAAAAGGGTTTGATATCTGAAAATTGAAATAATAAATCATGTCTGCTTGATTTATGTGGAGTGCCAGTAAAAGTCCATTTGTATTTTCTGGTTTTCTTTTTTTTATCTAAAACTCCTGACTTGTATCCAATGGGAATACATTTAACTTTGTCATGATTAAAGTACGCACTTGAGCAAAAAGGTCTCCAAATATAATTGCAATTTTTGTAAACTGCAGATAAATCACTAAATCCAAACTCATCTCCTAAATGAAATAAAAAAATTTTTGAACAGACAATATTTAGTTTTAAGTATAACTCACTCTTTTCTTCAACGTTAGAATCAATAATGATTAAAGTATCTTCTTTTTTAAGATCTGTTACGTTTTCAATAGTATTATATTTAACTTTTTTTAATATTTCGTAAATCCATTTATCGGAACTTTTTTTATGATATTGTCCCCATAAATAGTTTGTTGCCTGCTTTTCTTTAATTTTCTCATCTTCCGAATTAGGCTTTGTTTGATTGTGAGTATTCCAAAATAATTTAATCATTAAAGATTAAAATTTTATTTTTCTAAGAAGCTTTTTAAATGTTTTGATCTGCTTGGGTGTTTAAGTTTCCTAAGTGCTTTTGCTTCAATTTGTCTTATTCTTTCTCTAGTAACAGAGAATTGTAGACCAACTTCTTCTAAAGTGTGGTCAGTATTCATTCCAATACCAAAACGCATTCTTAGCACTCGCTCTTCTCTCGGAGTAAGTGTTGCTAAAATTTTGGTTGTAGACTCGCCTAAGTTAGATCTGATTGATGCATCAAGTGGTTGTAAGGCATTTTGATCTTCAATAAAATCACCGAGACTACTATCTTCTTCATCGCCTACAGGCGTTTCTAAAGATACAGGCTCTTTCGAAATCTTTAATACTTTTCTCACTCTATCTAAAGGCATAGCTAATTTTTTAGCAAGTTCCTCTGGAGTAGCTTCCCTTCCTCGTTCACTTAAAATTTGTCTAGAGGTTCGTACTATTTTATTAATTGTCTCAATCATATGAACGGGTATTCTAATTGTTCTAGCTTGATCTGCTATAGATCTTGTAATGGCTTGTCTGATCCACCATGTTGCATATGTTGAAAACTTGTAACCTCTTTGATATTCAAATTTATCAACTGCTTTCATAAGGCCAATATTTCCTTCTTGTATCAAATCTAAAAATTGTAAACCTCTATTTGTGTATTTTTTAGCTATAGATATTACAAGCCGCAAATTAGCTTCCACCATTTCTTTTTTTGCTATTCTAGATTCTTTTTCTCCTTTTTGTACTCTACTTACTAATCTTTTAAAATCAGAAACTGGAAAACCAATTTTTTTACTGAATTCAATTAATCTATCTCTTATTTCAGAAAATTCCTTATTTTTTTTCTTAAAAAAATTTTTCCAACTGTTATTTTCGCTTAAAAAAGATTCAAAATTTGGATTTATTTCATTACCCAAATAATGCTTAAGAAATTCATCTCGAGAAATTTTATTTTCCATAACTAGACGCATTAATACACCTTCCAATGAAGTTATTTTCTTGTTTTCTTGATAATGTATTTCAAGTAAATTTTCGAGCACACTTGCATTAAGTTGAAGGGTTTTTATTTTTGAAATTATAAAATCTTGTATTTTTTGATAACTTTTTTGTTTCACTCTAGAAAATTCTTTAACATTCAAAGCACAATATAATTTATCATTCTGATATTTAATTAATTTTGTATATTCTTTACACAAAGTATTTATTGTTGAAATTATTTGTGGTTTTATTTCTTCCTCCATTGCTGCTAAAGATGGATTAAATTCATCTTGTGAAAGTTCGTCTTGATTTTTATCTTCTCCAGATAAATTATTTGTTTCTGGTTCTGTAGTATTTTTCTTTATTTTTTCAGATTTGTAATTTAAATCTTTCTTTTCATTTGCTTTGTTTTTTTTGGGAGTTGTCGATTCTTCAGTATTTTCTGATTCTATATACGAGGCATCTATATCTATAATTTCTCTAACTAAAAGTTCGTTTCTTTCCAATTTTTCTTTCCATTCGAAAACTTTTTTTGCTGTTAATGGACTCTGAAAAAGCCCATTTATCATATAGTTTTTTCCCGCTTCTATTCTTTTTGCAATTGCAATTTCACCCTCACGAGAAAGAAGTTCTACACCACCCATTTCTCTTAAATACATTCTTATGGGATCGTCGCTTTTTTCTACATCTTTTTCTTTTCCGGAATCTAAAGATGCTGAATCTCTTTTTTTGTTAGAACTATAATCAGATTTTTTTTCGACTAAACTGATTTTGTGATCAAAAATATGTAAAAAGGCTGATTCTATATTTTCTTTACTAAAATGTCTTTTTCCTAATGATTTTCTTAATTCCTCGTATGTAACGAATCCTCGATGGATTCCTTTATCCAACAATCTTCTAAATGACTTTGTAATTAATCTTTCCACTATATTATCCGTTTATAATAACTAAATAGAGGACTTATATATAATAATAAAATAAATAAAATCTAGGGTTTATTTATCCTCCTTTTAATTGATTTCTAAGTGATAAAAGCTCTGTATAAAGGTTTTCATCAAGATTTAACGAGACTTTATTCTCTAAAAATTCAATCTTTTCCTTTAAATTAATTTTTCTAATTTCACTTATTATTTCATTAAATATTGAAACAATTTCTTTATCATTTTTATTTTTATAAATTATTTTTACTGGAGCATTAAAATTTATTATATTTATAATGTCTCTAAATTTTGGATCAATATCTGTTATTTCCAATTTTTTTCTTTCAAAAAATTTTTCGGACAATAAATAATCGATTAATTTTTGCTTGAGTCCATTCATTATATTATCTGAAAAAGTTATTTCTGAAATTAATTCTATATTTTGCCTGAAAATATCTAGATTATTTATAACTAAAAATAAAATTGAAAATTCTTTTAATTCCTTTTCTCCAAATTTATTTCTTTGATTATATATGTCTTTAGTTTGTTGTAGTGGATTAACCATCTTTTTTGATTTTATATAGCTATTTTTTCTAAAATTTAGACTAGGCGTAAGCTCATTGATTTTTTTGGTATAACTATCTAGAAAATACTTGGCTAGGGTTTTGTCTCTCAAATCTGAACAAAGTGTCTTAATTTTTTTTTCAAATAAAGTAAGAGAATGTGGATTTTGTTTATCTACGTCTTGATAATAGGAATCCCAAAGAAAGTTCTGAATTTCCACTTTATTCTCAACTAGTTTTAGAAAAGATTCTTTTCCTTTTTGATTTATATAAGAATCTGGATCAAAATTTTCAGGAAGTGTTAAAAAATAAATATTAAAATCCGCTTTCATTAATGGAAAAAGTCTCTCAGCTGCTCTTAATGCTGCTTTACGGCCACTGATATCTCCATCTAAACAAATAATTGGATTCTTAAAAAATCTCCATATCAAATCTATTTGCCTCTCGGTCATCGCGGTTCCCAAATTTGCCACAACATTTTTAATTTCAAATTTATGTAAATTTACAACATCCATATAACCCTCAACTACAAAAACTTCTTCGTTTTTGCCTCTTGATTCTTTCGCAGCATTAATATTATACAAATTATTTCCTTTTTTATAAAATTCAGTTTCAGGAGAGTTAATATATTTAGCAAAAGTAGTTGTGGAAAGTGTTCTTCCTCCTATGGCAAAAACAGAACCGTTTAAACTTTTTACTGGAAAAATAATTCTATTTCTAAATCTATTTATATATTTTTTTCTATTTTCATCAAAATAATATATACCTGATGAAAGTATTTGCTTTTCATCAAATTCTTTTTTTAATTGTTCAAAAAAATTATCTTTATCTGATGAATACCCTATCTTAAAAAAAATAATTTCTTTATTTGTGATTTTTCTTCCATTCAAATACTCAAGGATTTCGGGGCACTTTCCTGTGATTAATTCTTTGTGACAAAAATTTACATACTGTTCTAAAATTGTATTATAAATTTTCCATCTATTTTGTTTTTCTTCATCTTGTTTTGTAAATCTAAAAGGTTCCATCCCTGCATCAGCCGCAAGTTGTCTCACTGCTTCTCCAAATTTATAATTCTTTGTTTTCATTAAAAAGTCAAAAATATTTCCGTGCTCTGAAGAACTAAAGCAGTGATAAAAACCCTTCTCATCATTAACAGTAAATGAAGGAGTTTTTTCGTTTGAAAAAGGTGATAAACCAATAAACTCTTTACCTCGTTTTTTTAATTTTACTGATT
>CACLLG010000020.1 GCA_902607735.1 uncultured Pelagibacteraceae bacterium
TGAAAAAATCAAAAATATTAGTAAAATAATTAAGCTATGTTTGATATGATTTTTCATACATTTTAGATGATTTAATTTTTCAAACTATGTTATAAAGATTTATGTTTAAAGGATCAATTGTAGCGTTAATTACGCCTTTTAAGAATAATAGGCTCGATGAGGATTGTTATATTTCATTAATTCATTATCATTTAAAAAATGGAACTTCAGGACTTGTTCCTGCGGGGACGACAGGCGAATCGCCGACCTTAAATCATGACGAACATAAAAGGGTAATTGAATTGTGTGTAAAGGAATCCAAAGGTAAAATACCTGTGATAGCTGGTGCTGGATCAAACTCAACAGAGGAAGCTATATCTTTAACAAAGTATGCTGAAAAAGTTGGATCCAATGGAGTCTTAATTGTTACACCTTATTATAACAAACCGACCCAGGAAGGTTTGTATCAACATTTTAAAGCTATAAATGACAATTGTTCAATTCCAATAATAATTTATAACATTCCACCTCGCTCAGTTGTTGATATGAGCGTTGACACTATGTCAAGACTTTTTGAATTAAAAAATATCATAGGAGTAAAAGACGCTACTGGAGATTTAAATAGAGTTGACCAACAAAAAAAGAAAATGGGTCCAGACTTTATACAATTATCTGGAGAAGATGGAACCGCACTAGAATTTAATATGCGTGGTGGAGTAGGTTGTATCTCAGTAACAGCAAATGTAGCTCCTAAACTTTGTTCTGAATTTCAGGAAGCATCAACTTCAAAAAATAATAGCAACTTACTGGCAAAAGCAAAACAAATAAATAACAAGTTGATGCCCTTACATAAATCATTATTTATTGAGAGTAGCCCAAGTCCAGTAAAATATGCTGCAAGTTTACTAAATTTATCTTCTGATGAAGTTAGGTTGCCTTTAGTAAAAATTACTGAAGAAACAAAAAAATCTGTAAAGTCAGCTATGATTCATGCAAGCTTATTATAAGGAATGAAACAAAAAACCAATACTGGTTTAAAAATAATCTCTCTTAACCGAAAAGCAAGATTTAATTATTTTTTTATAGAATTCTATGAAGCTGGAATAGTACTAAAAGGATCGGAGGTAAAATCATTAAGAGATGGAAAAGCTAACATATCAGAATCATATGCGTTTGATTCAAAAGGGGAAATATATTTAGTTAATTCACATATTCCTTCATATAAAGAGTCAAGTTATAATAATCACAACCCTAAAAGAAATAGAAAATTACTTCTCAATAAAAGAGAAATAAATAAGCTTCTTGGAAGAATAAATATTGAAGGTTTAACTTTAATTCCGACCAAATTATATTTTAAAAAAGGTAAAGCAAAAGTGGAAATTGCCGTGGCTAAGGGGAAAAAGAGATATGACAAACGTCAGGTTAAAAAGAAAAGAGATTGGAATCGAGAAAAGGCTAGATATTTTAGGAAAAGCAGTTAACTCTTTATGATAATTTTATCTTTAGGATCTAATTTACCTTCTAAATATGGTGGAAGAATAGAAAACCTATGCTTAGCAATGTCCTTTCTTGAAGGTTATGGAATCTTAATTGATGAAAAATCTAGTTTTTATGAAACCTATTCATATCCTGATAAAAATAAACCCAAGTATATTAATATAGTAATTTCAGTAAAGACAAATTTACCCCCCATAGATTTAATGTCAGTTTTGATCCATATTGAAGAAAAATTGGAGAGAAAAAGAGGAAAGAAAAATGATCCAAGAACCTGCGATATAGATATAATTGACTATAATGCTCAAACTATAACTTTTGATTATAAGGATTTAGCATTAGTAATTCCTCACAAAAATCTGGAATCGAGAAATTTTGTTTTATTCCCATTAAAAGAAATATATCCAAATTGGAAACATCCAAAAACCAAAGAGATTATTGATTCCATAATAGAAAAGCTTCCTGAAGAAGATAGGAAATCTATATTAAAGATTAAAAAAAGTTGATATAATTTTAATATGCTAAATCAGAAAGATTTAATAAAGAAGGTTAAAAATTACAATAAATTTTTAAATCTTGAAACACTTTCAAAGGCTTACACTTTTGCTTTAAATGCCCACAAACATCAAAAAAGAGATTCTGGTGATCCTTATTTAACTCATCCAGTAGCAGTGGCAGACATATTATCAGATTTAAAGCTAGATAGCGCTACCATCGCTACAGGATTACTTCATGACACAATTGAGGATACAAATACAACTTACAAAACTGTCGAAAAAGAATTTGGAAAAGAAGTAGCTGATCTTGTTGAAGGTGTAACAAAAATCTCTGAATTAGAAGGTAAGGTTATTGATAATTCTAAGGCAGAAAATATTAGAAAACTAATTTTAGCTACTTCAAAAGACATAAGAGTATTATTAGTTAAGCTCGCTGATAGGCTCCACAATATGAGAACTTTAAATTCTATATCTGATGAAAAACGAAAAAATAGAATTGCCAAAGAAACAATGGAAATTTATGCACCACTATCTGAAAGAATGGGAATGAATTATATTAGAGATGAACTAGAAGATTTATCCTTTCAAGAATTAAATCCTGATGCCAGAAACCTTGTTGTTGATAGACTCTCTTTAAATAAAAAAAATAGAAATGATACTTTTAAAGAAATCTCAAAAAATTTTAAAAAAATTTTAACTGAAAATAGTATTGACGTAAAAATAATAGGTCGTGAAAAAACTCCTTTCTCAATTTGGAGAAAAATGCAGACAAAGAGAATATCTCTTGAACAGCTAACGGATATTATTGGTTTTAGAGTTATAGTTAAAGATGTTGAGACTTGTTATAAAACTTTAGGCATATTTCATAGCAATTGGCCTACAATACCCGGAAGATTTAAAGATTATATTTCTACTCCAAAAATCAATAATTACAAATCTATCCACACTGCAATAATAGGACCAAACAAAGAAAGAATAGAGATACAAATCCGAACTCAGCAAATGCATGAATTTGCAGAAAGAGGAATTGCTTCACATTGGATGTATAAATCATCGGAAAAAGTAAATCGTTTAGCACTTAAAGAATATGAATGGTTAAGAGATCTTGTTGAAATTTTGGAAAATGATACTGATCCTGAACATTTTTTGGAATATACAAAATTGCATATGTTTCAAGAAAATGTATTCTGTTTTACACCAAAAGGAGAAGTTATTAAATTACCAAGCGAAGCAACTCCAATAGATTTTGCTTATGCTGTTCATACTAAAATAGGTGATACTCTTATATCATGTGAAATTAATGGGAGAGGATCTCCGCTACAAACCGTTTTAAAAAATGGAGATTTAGTAAATATTATTAATTCAAAAAGTGCATCACCTTCTTTATCTTGGCTGGCTTATGCAAAAACAGCTAAAGCTCGAGCCTCCATAAGAAAATATTGGCAAATTAAAAAAAATTATAATAGTAAAAAGAAAAAAAGCTACATTAGTAGCTTATGTATAAAAATACCTAATGCACCAGGAAAATTAGGTGAAGTAAGTAGTTTAATAGGTTTTCACGAAAACAACATAGTAAATATGGAAATCGTAGCAAAAAAGACTGATTACTTAGAATTTATTTTTGATATACAGATTAGAGAGTTAAAAAATTATAGAAATTTAATAAGCGAATTAAAATTAAAGGAATATAAGTTTAAAATAATACGACATAGGAAAAAGGATGCTTTCTTACAAAGAATCTTTAAAAATTTTAAGAGAAACTAATGCATTATTGGAAGGGCATTTTATACTTTCATCCGGCTTACATAGCAGTCGTTATGTGCAATGTGCTAAATTATTAAGTAATCCTAAAAAAGCAGAAATCATTTGTTCCTCACTTTGCGAAAAAATTAAAAACGCTTTTAAAACAATAGATATTATTCTATCACCAGCAATAGGAGGAATTGTTGTTGGTTATGAAATTGGAAGGCAGATGTCACTCGAAACCATTTTCGCTGAAAGGATTGATACAAAACTGATTTTAAGAAGAGGTTTTGATATTCCAAAAAATAGTAAAGTTTTAATAGTTGAAGACGTCATTACCACAGGTAAATCTGCAATGGAATGTTCTGAACTCATTAAAAAAAATAACTCTCAATTAGTTGGTTACGCATGTATTATAGATAGATCAAATGAGAATCTCATAATAAAAGATAAAATTATTTCTCAGCTGAAATTAGAAATTGATACTTTTAAAGAAAATGAACTTCCTTCTGCACTCAAAAATATAGAAGCTATTAAGCCAGGTAGTAGAAATTTATCTAAATGAAAATAAAAAAGAGACTTGGGGTTAATATTGATCATGTAGCCACCATTAGAAATGCGCGTGGTGAAAAGTATCCCAACCCTCTGCATGCAGCTTTAGTTGCACAGAAGAGTGGAGCAGACTCAATAACTATTCATTTAAGAGAGGACAGAAGGCATATTAAGGATCACGATTTAAGAATAATAAAAAAAAAATTAAAAATTCCATTAAATTTGGAAATGTCAGCAACAAAAGAAATGTTTAAAATTGCCATAAAACATAAACCTAATTATGTATGTATTGTTCCTGAAAAACGACAAGAAATTACTACAGAAGGTGGACTCAATCTTCATCATAAAATAAATTTTTTAAAACAAATTATATTAAATTTAAAAAAAAAGAATATAAGGGTGGCTTTATTTATTGAGCCAAAAATATCAGATGTAATAATTTCAAAAAAAATTGGTGCCGATTGTGTTGAGCTTCATACCGGAAGGTACTGTAATTTATTTAATAATAAAAATAAAACAAAATCATCATTTTTAAGTATAAAAAAAGCTGCTATTTATGGAAAAAAAATTGGTTTAGATGTTCATGCAGGGCATGGACTTACCTATGATACATTACGACATATTTCTAAAATTCATCCTATTTCGGAATTTAATATTGGGCATTTTATTATTGCTGAATCTATATTTATTGGTTTAAAAAAATCAATTAAAAAATTTAAAAAAATTATAGATGGATAAAAATGAAAATTTTTGGAATAGGCACAGATATAGTTAACATTAAAAGAATGAAAAAAAATCTAGCAAAAGATAATTACAAATTTAAAAATAGAATCTTTTCTAAAGATGAAATCAATTATTGTGAGAAAAAAAAAAATCCATCAGCTTTTTATGCCAAGAGATTTGCTGCTAAAGAGGCCTTAAGTAAAGCGTTAGGCACAGGTATAAGAAAGGGAATTAATTTTAAAAATATAGAAATATTTAATGATAGTCTTGGTAAACCATCAATTAAATTAAAAGGTGAAACAGCTAATTACTTAAAAAAAAAAATTAGAACTAAAAAATATTCAATACATCTTTCGCTATCAGATGATGTTCCTTGGGCACAGGCCACAGTAATTATATCGTACAATTGATGAAAAAAAAAATTATCGAAAATTTAAAAACTTTATTTTATGCATTCATGATAGCCATATTAATAAGAAGTTTCTTTTTCCAACCATTTTATATTCCATCATCATCAATGGAACCAAATTTATTAATTGGAGATCGTTTGTTTGTGTCTAAGTATACATACGGTTATAGCCGACATTCTTTGCCATTTAGTCCTAAAATTTACAATAACCGAATTTTACCAAAAATTCCTGAGAGAGGGGACATTATAGTTTTTAAAACTCCAGCTGATAACAGAACTGATTATATAAAGAGATTAATAGGGCTTCCTGGAGATTCTGTTCAAATAATAAACAAAGATTTATATATAAATGATGTAAAAATTCAAAAAAAAAAAATTGATAAATTATTTAATATTAATTGTGGAAACGAAGCTTTAGAGGCTGATTTTTTTGAAGAAATTTTACCTAATGGAAAAAAATATTTAACAGTATATAGAAATGAAGGAACAATGATTAATAGTGATAAATTTATTGTACCTGAAGAACATTACTTTTTTATGGGTGATAATAGAGATTGCTCAAGGGACAGTCGTTTTTTAAGTAGCGTTGGTTATGTAAAGTTTGAAAATCTTGTAGGAAAAGCAAGAGTAATATTTTTTTCAAATAATAAAAAAAAAGGCTCTCTCTTTCAATTCTGGAAATGGAATAATAGTATTCGTGCTGATCGTATATTTAAGAAAATTAATTAATGAAGAATATCGATAAATTTCAGAAAATTTTAGGAATTAAGTTTAAAAATAAAGTTTTATTAATAGAAGCTTTGACACATAAAAGCGCCAATCAAAAAAATAATAATGAAAAGCTTGAATTTTTGGGTGATAGAGTAATAGGTCTAGTTTTATCAAAAAAGCTATTTGATATTTACCCTAAAGAGCCTGAGGGAATTCTAGATAAAAAATTTGCAAATCTTGTTAACAAAAAAACTTGTTGTAATATAGCATGGTCTTTAGGTGTTCAAAATTATGTAATTTTGGGAGATTCAAAAAAAAAAATAACAAAAAGTGATGAAAAAATATTAAGTGATAGCTGTGAAGCAATTATAGGTTCTATTTATATTGATCAAGGTTATGAAATAGTTAAAAAATTTGTTCTTAAGGTGTGGAAAAAAAATATTGATAAGTCCAATGTTACAATTTTAGACTCAAAAACTAAATTACAAGAATATTCTTTAAAAAATTATAAAAGACTACCTGTTTATCGTTTAGTTTCTTCTAGTGGACCTAAACACAATCCGACTTATAAAATTTCAGTCTCTACAGTTGGTACAAAAGAATTTATTGGAATAGGAAATTCTAAACAACAAGCGGAGTTAGATGGGGCCGCAAAGTTATTAAAAGGAAGTAATATTAATTAATATGTATTGGTCGGATGAGGGTTACTTGTTGTCAAAAAATAATTTTGATGAAAATTCTATTATAGTTGAAGCTTTTACGTTAAATCATGGAAAATATAACGGGATTATTTATGGTGGCGCATCACGAAAACAAAAAAGAATTTTTCAAATTGGAAATAAAATTTTACTTCACTGGAAATCAAAAAATGAAAATAAATTAGGATATTTTAATGTAGAATTATTGAAACCCATCTCTCCATTTTTTTTTGATGATAAAAAAAGATCTGTATGTATATTAGCAGCCACATCAATTTTAAAAATTTTGTTACCTGAGCGACAAATTAACAAAAAGATTTACAGTTCTTTCGAAATAATGTTAACAAATCTTAAATTTGATAATTGGATAAAACTCTATATTAATTGGGAATTATCACTAATCAAGGAACTTGGTTATGAAACTCGTGCTAAAATAAATCATGAAGGTAACGACAAAAAAGCTTTAAAGTATAATAGAAATTTACTAATGGAAAATTTTATTCTTCCCAATAGGCTAAAATTTCCATTATTTAGAAATATTTTAGAAAATTATTTCATATAATGTCGATGATTATCCTAATTTATCTGCCATTTGATCGGCAAAATAAGTAACAATAGCACTAGCTCCAGCTCTTTTAAAAGACATTAAACTTTCATATATAGCATCTTCATTTAATATTTTATTAATTATCCCATTCTTAATTAAACTGTATTCCCCAGATACCTGGTAAGCGAAAACTGGAATTTTGAAGTTATCTTTAACTAATTTTATTACATCTAAATATGGCATACCAGGCTTTACCATTACAAAATCTGCTCCTTCACCGATGTCCAAAGCTACTTCTCTCAAAGCTTCTTTAGAGTTACTAAAATCCATTTGGTAATCTTTTTTATTACTCTTTAATAATTTTTTTGATCCTACAGCATCTCTAAATGGTCCATAGAAATTTGAGGCATATTTTACAGCATAAGATAATAATTGAACATTTTTAAAACCTTTTTTATCCAAGGCGTTTCTGATAGCACCAATTCTCCCATCCATCATGTCAGAAGGTGCAATTACATCACATCCCATCTTTGCTTGCAGTATAGACTGTTTAATTAAAATTTTTAAAGTTTCGTCATTATCAACAAAATTATTTTTTAAAATTCCATCATGTCCATGCGTTGTATATGGATCTAGAGCAACATCACACATGAGACCAATCTCATCATTGTTCTTTTTAATCAATTTAAGAGCTCTACAAACTAAATTATTTTTATTCAGAGCCTCAGAGCCTTTTGTATCTTTTTTAGAGATAGGAGTATTAGGAAATAAAGCAAGCATGGGAATTTTTTTTCGGATAGCTTTTTCAACAAGTTTTTCAATTTTATCCAGCGTATATCTATAGACACCAGGCATAGTTTTAATTGGTTCTTTAATATTCTTTCCTTCCCTAATAAAGATTGGCCAAATAAGATCATTAGTTGATAATTTATTTTCACTAACAAGCCTTCTAGACCATTCAGTTTTTCTATTTCTTCTTAACCTGGTATTAGGATATGAGCCTACATTTTTCATTTGATAATTGTTCTCATTTCAATTTAAAAGTTTATATTATTATAAATTGTAATTCTATTGCGACAAATCAAACCTATCAAATATCCAGATATTGATATAATGTGTAAATATTGTATTAGATAGTTTATATGAACAATTTTAGTGATTTTCACACTGTTAAAGATTTAAAATTTGACGTCCAAAAACTTCAAGAGGCTTTAAAGCAAGTTTTGAAGATTCAAAAGTATGATAGCGCCAATGGAATAAAAAATTTTGCTGCTATTTGTTTAAATCAAATACCTGGAAAACCTGAATCTACCAAAGGTAATTATGCTAGAGGAATTTATTGGACTAAACCTGATCATTCAGGGAAGGAGGCAGCTAGAGATAAAATTTTAGACGAAACTTTGTATACAGAATTTGTTAAAGATTTCGAAAATACATATTTTAAAGAAGTTTATGAAAAACTTGCTTCTAAATTTAAACTTGGTCGAGTTAGAATTTTATTAAAAGAGCCAAGATCAACTTTAAGTTGGCATAGAGATCCTGAACCAAGACTACATGTTCCCATAATAACTAACCCAGGCTGTATAATGGTAATTGAAAATGCTGCTAAACATTTACCAGCTGATGGTTCAGTTTATATTACTAACAATCTTAAATATCACAACGCATTTAATGGCGGTGAAGAGAATAGAGTCCATTTAGTGGCCTGTTTAACCAATTATAAGTTTCATTAAACAATAAAAATATAAATCAAAATATTGTGGTATAATTTTTTATATTATATACATGTGGTATAAATTTAACAATACCAGTGGACAGATATAAAAAAGTAAAATTAGAAGGGGTAATTCTAGCATCTGACCATGCTGGTTTTAAATTAAAGGAAGTAATTAAAAAATTTTTAATAAAAAAAAGAAGAAAAGTGTTAGACCTTGGAACAAAAAATAACAGCTCAGTAGATTATCCTGATTACGCTCATCTCTTATCTAGAAAAATGAAAGGAGAACAAAGTAAATTTGGTATTTTAGTATGTGGATCAGGAACCGGTATGTCTATGGCTGCAAATAAGCATAAAAATATTAGAGCAGCTTTGTGTTATGATATTAAATCTACAAAACTAAGTAGAAAACATAATAATGCAAACGTTATGACAATAGGAGCGAGATTAATTAAAAAAGATATTGCATTAAAATGTGTTAATACATTTTTGAAAACAGATTTTGAAGGAGGACGTCATTTACGTAGAATAAGAAAAATATAAAGTAAAGCATTTATGACAAAACTAAATAATTATATGTCTGATAGTTTTCAAAATTTTTTTGATAATGATTTATCAAAAAATGATCCAGACTTATATAATTCTATCAAACTCGAATTCGAAAGACAGCAACAACATATTGAATTAATAGCTTCTGAAAACATTGTTTCTAAAGCAGTTTTAGATGCCCAAGGTTCAATTATGACAAATAAATATGCTGAAGGTTATCCTTCCAAAAGATATTATGGGGGATGTGAATTTGTTGATAAAGCCGAAGAACTTGCGTTAGAGAGAGTAAAAAAATTATTTGATTGTAAATATGCTAATGTACAACCACATTCGGGAGCTCAAGCTAATGGAGCGGTATATCTTGCGCTTTTAAATCCTGGAGACCCAATACTTGGTATGAGTTTAAACTCTGGAGGGCACTTAACTCATGGTGCAAAAGTTTCACTTTCAGGAAAATGGTTAAACTCATTTCATTATGAAGTAAATAAAGAAACTGGACTTATTGATTATAATCAAATTGAGATACTAGCAAAGCAGCATAAACCAAAACTTATAATCGCAGGCGGCAGTGCATATTCTAGAATTATTAATTTTAAGAAATTTAGAGAAATAGCAGACAAAGTTAATTCTTATCTCATGGTAGACATGGCTCATTTTTCCGGGTTAGTTGCGGGCAAAGGACATCCAAATCCGATTGAATATGCTGATGTTGTTACATCAACTACTCATAAAGTTTTGAGAGGTGGAAGAGGGGGAATTATATTAACAAATAGAGAAGATATAATTAAAAAAATTAATTCAGCTGTTTTTCCTGGTTATCAAGGTGGTCCGCTAATGCATATTATAGCAGCAAAGGCTGTAACTTTCCAAGAAGCTCTACAACCAAGTTTTAAGAATTATATTAAATCAGTTTTAGCTAATGCTAAAATTTTATCCGAAACATTAAAAAATAATGGTTTTAAGATATTTTCAGGAGGAACTGATACACATTTAATGTTGGTTGATTTAAGACCTTTCAATGTTACTGGAAAAGCTGCAGAAACCAGTTTAGGAAAAGCGAATATTACTTGTAATAAAAACGGTATTCCTTTTGACACACAAAAAATGACAATTACATCTGGTATTAGACTGGGAACTCAAGCAGCTACAACTAGGGGCTTTGGATTAAATGAGTTCAAAAAGGTTGGGGATTTAATTACTAAAGTGGTTGAAGGCTTGTCAAAAAATCCAGAAGATAACAATAAAGTTGAAACTGAAGTTAGAAAAGAAGTTGTTGAACTTTGTTCTAAATTCCCTATTTATAATCATTTGGTGAGTAAATAATTTATGCTTTGTCCTTTTTGTAGAGAAAAAGATACTTCCGTTGTGGATTCAAGGCCAACCGAGGATGGGTCTGCTATAAGAAGAAGAAGAGTATGTGGTTGCGAAAGAAAGGAGCGTTTTACTACTTTTGAAAGAGTTCAATTTAGAGAATTAACCGTAGTAAAGAATAATGGACGTAAAGTACCTTTTGATAGAGATAAAATTACCAAATCAATAAATATATCTTTACGAAAAAGACCAATAGATAGCGAATCTATTGAAAAATTTATTTCAAAAATTGTTAGAAATCTTGAAGGTCTTGGTGAAAATGAGATACCTACATCTACAATTGGAAAATTCATTATGGATGGTCTCGCAAATTTAGATCAAGTAGCTTATGTTCGTTTTGCTTCAGTTTATAAAAACTTTAAAGAAGCAAAAGATTTTGAACAATTTATAGGCAACTTGAATGTTTACAAATCGGAATAATCAAACTCACCATTACTTTATGAGACTTGCTTTACAGCAAGCTAATATTACACTAGGAAACACGAAGTCAAATCCTGCAGTTGGTTGTGTTATTGTAAAAAATGATTGTTTAATAAGCGCAGGATCAACAGGCGTTAAAGGCAGACCCCATGCTGAAGTTAATGCCATCAACTCATCAAAAAAAAATGTTAAAAACTCAAATTTATATGTAACTTTAGAGCCTTGTTCGCATTACGGTAAAACTCCACCTTGTGTTAAAAAAATAATAAAGAAGAAGATCAAAAAAGTCTTTTTTTCAATAAAAGATCCTGACGAAAGATCTTCCAATAAATCCAGTAAACAATTTAAAGTAAATGCTATTAAAGTAAGTATAGGAATTAATTCAAATAAGATAAAAAACTTTTATAAAAGCTATATCTTATATAAAAGACAAAAATTG
>CACLLG010000021.1 GCA_902607735.1 uncultured Pelagibacteraceae bacterium
TATATGAAGTAATGAGCACTCCTGAAGGAATAGACAGAGCATTTGCAAAACTAGATACAATTAAAGATCACGTTGTATTCTGGTCAGCTGGTTCTAAACCACTTGAATTAGTATCAAGCGGTGAAGTTGTTATGTCATTAGCATACAATGGTAGAATTGGTGCTGCTATCCTTTCTGAAGGTAAAGACTTCGAATACATTTGGGATGCAACAGTTCTTGAACAAGAATATCTTGTAGCAATCAAAGGCGGAAATGAAGCTGAAGCACTTAAGTTTATGGCTCATGCTTCTTCTGCAATAGCGAATGCTGAACAAGCAAAATACATTCCATACGGTCCTATGAGAAAATCTAGTATCGACATCATCAAAGCAGGTGAACCTTGGTTCATCAAATATGGTGGAGATATAGATATTATGCCTCATATGCCTACGCATCCAAAAGTTCTTAAGAGAGCTGTTATAGCTGATCCATATTGGTGGGCTGATAACGGTGCAGAAGTTTCTGAGAGATTTGGTGCTTGGAAAGGTAACTAATAATTCGTAATGTTTAAAAAAAGGCGAGATGTAAATCTCGCCTTTTTTGTTTGAAGGGTAAAATTATGAATGAAACAACCGCAGGACCCATATTAACCACAGAAGGGATCCCGTTAAAGATAAGTCTTAAAAAAGCTGAAAAAAGAAATAAAGTAAGAGCATTTCTCTTGGTTGCCCCACTTTTGGTTTTTATACTTATTACATTCTTAATTCCCATCGGAGATATGTTACTTAGAAGTGTTGATGATAGTTATATCAATACTGTTTTTCCAAAAACTTTTGAAAAATATAAAGAATGGGATCGACAAGGTTTACCATCTGAAGAACTTTATAAAACAATGTTCTTTGAAGTAAAAGAGGGTTCAGGTCGTAGTATAGGTAAAGCTACTACTCGAATGAATTATGCAAAATCAGGCTGGAAAAGTTTATTAAAAAAATCAAAGCGTAAGTTCAAAAAAATTGAAGAAGGTCCTTACAAACCGCAAATGATTGCCATCGACAAAAGATGGGCTGACATAGAGTATTGGAAAGCCTTAGGAGTGATGGTTGACCCCACGACTGCAGGATATTATTTAAATGCAGTGGATTTAAAATATAATGTAGACAAAGAGATTGTTCGACAGAAAGAAAACAGAAGAATTTATAATCACACATGGTATAAAACATTTAAGGTAAGTGTTTTAGTTATGTTTTTTTGTTTGATTTTGGGTTACCCAATTGCTTACTTGTTATCAACGCTACCTTTAAAATATAGCAATCTTTTAATGATATGTGTGTTGTTGCCTTTTTGGACTTCCTTGCTTGTTAGAACTGTTGCTTGGATGGTTATGCTTCAGCAAAAAGGAGTATTTAATAATTTATTAGTGATGTCCCACATCATAGCAGATGAGAACCGCTTTAAGCTTATGTACAATGAAACAGCAACCATCATTGTAATGACGCAAATATTATTACCTTTTATGGTTTTGCCTTTGTATAGTGTTATGAGAACAATTTCACCAAACTATATGAGAGCAGCTTTAAATCTTGGAGCTTCACCGTTACATGCGTTTTGGAAAATTTATATGCCAAATTCAGTGCCAGGAATTAGTGCTGGCTGTATGCTTGTATTTATACTTGCGATTGGATACTACATTACACCCGAATTGGTTGGGGGCAAGGATGGGCAAATGATAGGAAATTGGATTGCTTACCATTTAAAAACAACACTAAATTGGGGGCTGTGTGCAGCCTTAGGAGCTATTCTTTTAGGAGTAATGACAGTTTTATATTGGGTTTATAATAAATTAGTTGGAATAGAAAATATCAAGTTAGGATAATTATGGCTTTACCATCATATGCAACAACAGGACAAAGAGTAGGCTGGTACACTTTTTTAACCTATTGTGGTTTAGTTTTTTTCTTTTTAATTGCACCTATTTTTATAATTCTTCCTTTGTCATTTAGCGCTTCACCATTTTTTGAATTTACTAGAGAATTTATGAATCTTGAGCCAGAAGCTTGGTCTCTTAGATGGTACAGGCAAATGGTTGGTATTAGTAGCATAGGAGATACAACGGTTGTTACTGATAAGTGGATGCTGGGAACTAGAAATAGTTTTATCATTGGAATTTCAGCCACATTATTAGCAACAGCATTAGGTACCGTTGCTGCTTTGGGTTTAAGCAGACCTCACATGCCATTCAAAGGTACTATTATGGCAATATTAATTTCTCCGATGATTGTTCCATTGATCATTACAGCAGCCGGAATGTTTTTCTTTTATTCGAAAGTTGGACTAACCCATAGTTATTTAGGATTAATTCTTGCACATACTGCTCTCGGAACACCCTTTGTAGTTATTACAGTTACAGCAACTTTAACTGGTTTTGATACTAATTTAATTAGAGCTTCACAAAGTCTAGGGGCCGATACGATGCGAACTTTCTTTAAAGTCATAATGCCCTTAATTCTTCCTGGCGTTATATCCGGAGCACTATTTGCTTTCATTACTTCTTTTGACGAGGTGGTGGTAGTTATGTTTGTTGGAAGTGTTGAGCAGATAACTATACCTAAACAAATGTGGGCAGGGTTACGTCAAGAAACAAGCCCTGTAATTTTGTGCATGGCAACATGTTTAGTGGCATTATCAATTGCACTTTTGACAACAGTCGAATTATTAAGAAGAAGATCAGAAAGATTGCGTGGAATTAAGTTGCGCAATTAAATTAAATAAAAATTATACTTTCCGGCACCAAATTAATGAAAAAGTTTATATCAATTTTAATTTTGAGTTTTTTATTTTTTAACAATTTAAATGCTGAAAATAGAAAAAGTGAATTAGATAAATTATTTGCACAATTAAAAGATACTAAAGATTTACCGACTGCTCAAATAGTAGAAAAAAAAATATGGGAAATCTGGATGATTCATCCTTCTGATGATAGGCGTGGGTTCAGATTGACTGAGTTATTAACTCAAGGTTCCCGTTTAATGAATATGGGAGAATTAAGTAAAGCTTATGAACTTTTTACTCAAATAATCGCAACAGAGCCAGATTGGTTCGAAGCATGGAATAAACGAGCAACAGTTCTTTATCTAATGAATCGTTATCAATCTTCCTTAGATGATATTAAAATAACACTTACTCTTGAACCTAGACATTTTGGTGCATTATCAGGACAAGCTCTAAATTATATAGAATTAAAACAATATGAAAAAGCAATTCAAAGCTATAAGGCAGCACAAAAAATATATCCACTTTTAGATTCTGCTACAAAAATGATACCAGAGCTTGAAGACTTGATTAATGATCAAGCTGTATAATGCAATTAGGTATAAAAATTTTTAATCAGCAACCATGCCTACAGCCCACAAGGCTACAACAATGTATATAAAGACCATAATTTATATTATAATTATTTAATGAGTAAAAAAAAAGACAAAAAGCCAATACAACCAGTTAGCGGAACAAAAGTTCCAAGATTTGCTGGAGCCTCAACCTTTGCAAGATTACCAGAATTAAGAGATGTAGAAAATTGTGATGTTGCTATAGTAGGAGTTCCTTTTGATGCAGGAACAAGCTATCGTCCTGGAGCAAGATTTGGTCCACAAAGTATACGGCAAGCTTCAAGACATTTAAGAACAAACTATCATCCTGCATATGATGCAGAACCTTTTTTAGAACAACAAGTTGCTGACGCAGGAGATATAACTTGTAATCCATTTAATATAAATGAATCTGTTGAACAAATTCAAAAAGCTGCAACGGATTTATTAAGCAAGGTAGGTGGAATAATAAGTATGGGAGGAGATCATACAATAGCCTTGCCTTTATTACGTGCTGTAAATAAAAAAAATAATGGGCCTGTAGCGTTAGTTCATTTTGACGCTCATTTGGATACCTGGGATACTTACTTTGGAGCACCTTATACTCATGGAACACCTTTTCGAAGAGCTAGGGAAGAAAAATTATTTTTAGATGATTCATCAATGCACGTGGGAATTAGAGGACCTTTATATAGTAGAGATGATTTAAAAAATGACGCGGAATTTGGCTTTAAAATTATTCATTGTGATGAATTTCAGACAGAAGGAATAGATAAAATAGTTAAAAGAATAAGAGATAGGGTAAAAAATAATCCTCTATATTTATCCATTGATGTTGATGTTCTTGATCCTTCCCAAGCTCCAGGAACTGGAACACCTGAGGTTGCTGGTATGACGACTCGAGAAATGGTTAATGTTTTACGTGGACTTTCAGGACTAAAACTAATATCTGCTGATGTTGTTGAAGTATCTCCAGCTTATGATCATGCCGAAATTACTTCTCTTGCAGCAGCTACGATAGTTTATGAATTAACGAATTTATTTGCAAAAAATCAGACTTAATTTTTCATTTGCTCTTTAAGATCAGCAAGCATTTTTAAACATTTTTTTAACTGTTCAAAACTTACATACTCATCAATTTTGTGTGCTTGTTCAATAGACCCCGGACCGCACACGACAGTACTAATACCGATTTCTTGAAATAAACCTGCTTCGGTTCCGAAAGACACAACATCTCGGGAATTATCACCCGTCAAGTTACAAATAAGATTTATGGCTTCTGATTTTTCTTCTTTATTGAAACCAATAATCTCACCAATAATTTCTTTTTTAATATCTGATTTTGAGTAAATTTTTCTCATTTCTGGTAATAAAGAATTTTTTACATAAGCATCCATGCTCTTGTTAACAAATTCCCCATCTTCTGGGACTACAGGCCTAAGTTCCCAATCAACTACACATTGATCGGCAATAACATTTCTTGCCAATCCACCTTTTATTCTACCAATTTGCAAAGTTGTGTAAGGAGGAATAAAAACAGAATTTTTTGGTTCTCTTTTTTTTAGTTCTTCTCTTAATTCCATAAGTTTATTTATAAATTTTGTTGCATATTCTACAGCGTTGACACCTTTATCAGGAGCTGATCCATGACCAGCTAAACCGGTAAAGTGAGTTGAATATTCATAACAGCCTTTATGCGCCTGAATAGCTTTCATACTAGTTGGTTCTCCAACTATACAAATAGAACAATTAATTTTGCGTTTTTTTAGTTCCTTAATCATTATCGGCGCACCTTGGCATGCTGTTTCTTCATCATATGTAAAAGAAAAATGAATTGGTTTTTTTAAATTTTGGGAGGCAAAATAAGGTGCCAAAGCCAAACTGCATGCTATAAATCCCTTCATATCACAAGAACCCCTGCCATAAATTTTATTATCTTTTTCGGTAGCCTTGAAAGGGTCTGATGACCATTCTTTAGCAGATGCTGGCACAACATCAGTATGACCAGATAAAATAATACCTCCTCCATTTAGTTTCTGTTTTCCAGAAATTGTAGAAAATAAATTAACCCTCTGCTTTGTTTCATCAAATGTTTTAAAAGATGTGGCTCCAAGTTTACCTAATTTTTTTTCACAATATTCAATTAATTTTATATTAGAGGAGCCTGATACAGTCTGAAATTTTATCAAATCTGATAAAATCTTTAAAGCTTCAGGAAATGCTTCATCAATAATGTTCTTTTGCGTAGCCATTTTAATAAAAAAATATTATACATCATTATTATGAAACAAGAAATAACTTACGAAGATTACAATAAAGTAGAGATTAAAGTCGGTACCGTATTAAAGGTTTCAAAAAATGAAAAAGCTAGAAAACCTTCATTAGTTGTCGAAGTTGATTTTGGAGACAAAACTGGCGTTAAAAAATCTTCTGCTCAAATTACTCATTATTACAACGAACAAAATTTGGTTGGAAAACAAGTTATTGCTGTGTGCAATTTTCCCAAAAAAAATATAGCCGGGACAGTTTCTGAAGTTTTGATTTTAGGAGCAATTGAAAAAGATGGAAAAGTAGTTTTGCTTCATCCATCTCAAAAAGTTGAAAATGGTTTAGAAATAGCATAAACCATTGCGATGTATTCTAATTTATTACCGCTAATTTTTTTTTCTATTGCTGCAGCTTTTACCCCTGGTCCAAACAACATAGTGGGGTCTTATTCGGGTTTTAATTTTGGAATAAAAAAATCATTACCTTTAATTCTAGGAGTTACATTTGGTTACACTACGCTTATAACTTTATCAGCAGCAGGTTTAAATATAATATTTACTACCTATCCAATATTAAAAACTATAATAAAAGTTCTTGGATCTTTATTTTTAATTTATCTGGCATATAAAATTTCTTTTCAAAATCAAGTTGAAGAAAAGAAGATTAAAAATCCAGTTACATTTTATGATACGTTTATATTTCAGTTTGTTAATCCCAAAGGCGTTTTTGCAGCTATAACAAGTATTTCTCTTTTTGTTGAACTTGGACCAAATTATTTATTTCATTCTTTAGTAGTCATAATGGTGTCATTTTTTTGTGCAATAACCAGCATAACAAGTTGGTGTTTATTGGGAAAATTTCTTAGGCGTTTTTCTGAAAATAAGAAATTTATTCAAGTGTTTAATTACACTATGTCCTTTTCACTAATTGTTTGTGTTATACTTATTTATTTTAAAATATGAAGATAGATAGCAAAGATTCATTTAAATCTTTAAAAAAATTAAAAGTTGATAATAAAATTTATAATATATTTAGTCTCAAAGAAGCTGAAAAAAATGGATTAGAAGGTATTTCAAAATTACCAAAGTCACTAAAAGTTTTACTAGAAAATTTACTAAGATTTGAAGATGAAAAGTTATTTAAAAAGGAACAAATTTTATCTATGAAATTTTGGCTAAATAAAAAAAATTCAAAAACTGAAATTGCTTTCAAACCAGCTAGAGTTCTTATGCAAGATTATACTGGTATACCAGCAGTAGCTGATCTTGCCGCTATGCGTGATGCTGTTAAATTAAAACAAAAAGATCCAAAAAAAATAAACCCTTTGTCTACTGTTGATTTAGTTATTGATCATTCCGTAATGGTAGATGCATACGCTTCTAAAGATTCTTTTAAAAAAAATGTTGAAAAAGAATTTTTAAGAAATGGTGAGCGTTATTCTTTTCTGAAATGGGGACAGCAAGCTTTTAATAACTTTAGAGTTGTTCCACCAGGAACTGGGATTTGTCATCAAGTTAATTTGGAATATTTATCAAAGGTTGTTTGGTCATCTGATAATTTTGCTTATCCAGACACACTTGTAGGAACTGACAGTCACACTACTATGGTTAATGGTCTTTCAGTTCTTGGCTGGGGAGTAGGCGGGATCGAGGCCGAAGCTGCTATGTTGGGACAACCAATATCAATGTTAATTCCCGAAGTTGTTGGTTTTAAAATTACAAATAAACTTTCAGAGGGAACTACAGCTACTGATTTAGTTTTAACTATAGTTCAAATACTAAGACAAGAAGGAGTAGTTGGAAAATTTGTTGAGTTTTATGGCGATGGGCTAAAAAATCTTTCATTAGCAGATCGAGCTACAATTGCAAATATGGCGCCTGAATATGGAGCAACTTGTGGTTTTTTTCCTATCGATGAAGAAACTTTAAAATATTTAAAATTTTCTGGAAGAGATCAACATACAATTTCACTTGTAGAAAAATATTCTAAAGAACAAGGACTTTGGGTAGATGAAAATATTTCTTTTACCAAAATTTTAGATTTAGATTTATCTAAAGTTGTTCCAAGTATTTCAGGTCCTAAACGACCTCAGGATAAGGTTTTATTATCAGAATCTTCCAAATCATTTATGACATCTTTCAAAAAAAATATGAATAGAGAAAATATAAAAGAGGAAATAGTTTCAGGTGAAAATTTCAAATTAAAAGATGGAAATATTGTTATAGCTGCGATTACATCATGTACTAACACTTCAAATCCAAACGTACTTATAGGAGCAGGTTTACTAGCCAAAAAAGCTGTAGAAAAAGGATTAAAAGTAAAACCTTGGGTAAAAACTTCTTTGGCACCAGGTTCTCAAGTTGTTACAGACTATCTCGAAAAAGCGGGTTTAAATAAATATTTAGATCAACTCGGCTTTCATCTGGTTGGTTATGGTTGCACAACTTGTATAGGAAATTCAGGACCTTTAAAAGAAAGTTTTTCAGAGGCTATACAAAAAGGAAATTTATATGCAGTTTCTGTTTTATCTGGGAATAGAAATTTTGAAGGAAGAATCAATCCTGATGTAAAAGCAAATTATCTTGCATCACCACCTTTAGTTGTTGCATACGCTTTGGCTGGCTCAATGAATTTTGATTTATATAAAGACCCACTTGGTAAAGATAAAGAAGGAAAAAATATATTTTTAAAAGATATATGGCCAACAAATCAAGAGATTGAAGAATTAATTTTAACCTCAATAAATGCAGAAATGTTTTCTAAGCGTTATTCAAAAGTCTCAGAGGGTTCAGATGATTGGAAAAAAATTAAAACTACTGAAAGCAGCATTTATAATTGGAATGACAACTCTACTTATGTAAAAAAACCACCATTTTTTGAAAAGATGTCAGATAATCCTGAGGGTTTTAAAAAAATTACTAATGCAAGACCATTATTAATATTGGGTGATATGGTGACTACAGATCACATCTCTCCAGCAGGCTCAATAAAAAAAGATAGTCCTACAGGTGACTATTTTATGAAACATCAGATTCAACAAAAAGACTTTAATTCTTACGGAGCAAGAAGAGGAAATCATGAAGTTATGGTACGCGGTGCTTTTGGAAATATTAGAATAAGAAATGAAATGGCCCATGGAACCGAGGGAGGTTTTACTAAATTACACCCCGAAGGAAAAGTGATGAGTATTTATGAAGCAGCTATGGAATATAAGAAAAGAGGAAATGACCTAGTTGTAATTGCTGGTAAAGAATATGGGGCAGGATCTTCTAGAGATTGGGCAGCAAAAGGAACAAAATTACTAGGAGTAAAGGCTGTAATCGCAGAAAGTTTTGAAAGAATACATAGATCAAATTTGATTGGAATGGGAATACTTCCACTTCAATTTAAGGATGGATTTAATAGAAAAAAACTAAATCTCAAAGGATCTGAGCTTATTACTGTTATTGGTATAGAAAAAAGTATAACTCCTGGCCAAGAAGTTAAATGTGAAATTAAGTATGCAGATGGAGTAGGAAAAAATATTAATTTGCTTTCTAGAATTGATACAGCAAATGAAGTTGAATATTATAAAAATGATGGAATATTAAAGTACGTTTTAAGAAGCATGCTATAATGAGAAATATTAAAGTAAGAGTACATAAATCATCAGCCAAGTTAAAAAAAGAAGATCAGTTAGCTTGGAAAATTGCTGAAATTGCTGCAGATAAAGCTCCTTTAAATGAAGATGCGATTGATATGGTTATCAACAGAATTATTGATAATGCTTCAGTAGCTATAGCATCATTTCAAAGACGACCCGTTATTTCTGCAAGAAAAATGGCTTTAGCTCACCCAAGAGAAAATGGAGCAACAGTTTTTGGGGTAGATTCAAATCAAAAATTTCATTGTGAATGGGCAGCCTGGGCAAATGGAACGGCGGTTAGAGAATTAGATTTTCACGATACTTTTCTAGCTGCGGACTATAGTCATCCAGCGGATAACATTCCTCCGATTTTAGCAACAGCCCAACAAAAAAATCTAGACGGCATGGATTTAATTAAAGGAATTATTACGGGTTATGAAATACAAGTAAATCTTGTTAAAGGAATTTGTTTACATGAACATAAAATTGATCACATAGCTCATCTAGGACCAAGCGTTGCAGGGGGAATTGGATCTTTATTAAAGCTTGATACTGAAACTATTTATCAATCCATTCAACAAGCTTTACACACAACAATTTCAACAAGGCAATCTAGAAAAGGAGAAATTTCAAGTTGGAAAGCATTTGCTCCAGCCCATGCTGGAAAATTGGCTATCGAAGCAGTTGATAGAGCAATGAGAGGTGAGGGAGCGCCGAGTCCAATTTATGAAGGTGAAGATAGTGTAATAGCTTATGTTCTTTCTGGACCTAAGACAAAATATACTGTTCCTTTACCAAAAGTTAATGAAGAAAAAAAAGCTATTTTAGAAACTTATACCAAAGAACATTCAGCTGAATATCAGTCTCAAGCGTTGATAGATTTAGCAAGACGTTTAAATAAAAAAATAAAAAATATTTCCGATATTAAAAAAATAGAAATTCATACCAGTCATCACACTCATAATGTGATTGGAACTGGCGCAAATGACCCACAAAAAATGGATCCAAAGGCAAGTAGGGAAACGCTTGATCACTCTATTATGTATATTTTTGCAGTAGCTTTGGAGGATGGCAAGTGGCACCATATAGATTCTTATACGTCAAAAAGAGCTAATACTAAAAGTACTGTCGAACTATGGAAAAAAATCAAAACATTTGAAGATAAAAAATGGACAAAAAAATATCATGATCCTCATCCCAACAAAAAATGTTTTGGAGGAAGAGTGTTGATTAAGATGAAAAATGGTTCAAAAATTACTGAAGAAATTAGTGTTGCTGATGCTCACCCAAATGGCAAAAATCCATTTAAAAGAAAAGATTATATTAAAAAATTTAAGGCACTGACAAATGGCATTATTGAAGTGAGCGAATCAGAAAGATTTTTAAATGATGTACAAAATTTAAGAAATTTAAATAAATCAGAACTTCATAAATTAAATATAGAAGTTAAATCCAATCTTGAAAAAAGTATAGTTTCAGAAAAGGGTATTTTTTAAAACCAAGAAGCAAAAGGTTCATTGATTGTTAGTACTTCGTATCCAATCAAGCCACCTATAATCAATTGTACGGCTACTAATAAAATTACAGCTAGACCTACATACCCGACCCATTTGTGGTCTTGAATATATTTTGCAAAATATGAAGCTAATGCTCCTACTAAGATTACTGATAAAACTAAACCAAATAATAATAACAAGTAGTGTTCTTTTGCTGCTCCAGCTACACCTAATACGTTATCAAAGCTTAAAGTAATATCAGCAATTAAAACCTTATAAACTCCACTTTTAAAAGAAGGTTCTTTAGATTGTTTGGTAGGAGATTTTATTTTTTTTACTGTAAATAAATCTATTCTAAGTTCATTAACTATCCATAGAAGAAGTACTCCACCAATTAATTTAATAAAAGCAAATTGAAATAAAAAAGTTGCGGAAAAAGCAAATATAACTCTGAAGATAAATGCAGCAAAAATACCCAACATAATAATTTGTCTTCTGTTTTTTGGTGCAAAATTAGCAGCGATCATGCCAATAATAATGGCGTTATCAGCAGCCATCACGATGTCTATAAAAATAATTTGAATAAATATTATTGTTTCTTCTAGCACTTTTATTTAATTTATTATCCTATCATTTAAATGTAAGGATTATAAGCCCACTGTAAAATAGCTTGTCTTTGCTTTCTTCTACAATGTATATCGCCTGGTTCACAATTTTTTTTAATGGCAGTTACGTGTCTTTTAAAAGCTTTCCACCTTTTAATTTGTATTTCATCAATGTGCGGAATTCTTCTTCCATTTGTAAATCTACAGTACCACTGAAACCAACCTAATGGGTCTTCTTTAAAAATCCATCCCTTGCTCAACCATTCTTTTCTAGTTAGACCAGCTTTAACCTTAAAACGGTTTTTTTCTATATTAAAAGTTTTACTTATTTTTGCATTCTTAAACCATGATTTTGGATATTCTTTTATTTTTCCACTGAAATAAGATCCACCAAACACACCCATTTCCAGCATTTTCTGTGGCGTCAATTGAGGTT
>CACLLG010000022.1 GCA_902607735.1 uncultured Pelagibacteraceae bacterium
GTATTTATTTTTATTAGCTGATCTTTTATGTTGCGCTGCTGTCTTTCCAGTTTTTTATGGTTTTTATAAAAGAAATTTAAAAGAAAAAGATTTAACAATATCTGTTATAATAGGCTTGTTACTAGGACTTTTACTTTTTCCAAGCCCTGACTTTTCGACGAGTATTTTAGTAGGAATATTACTACCATTTGATTTATTTTCACCAATAGTGACAAGTTCTTTATTATTTTGGTCATTTTTAGTAGCAACTGTTGGGCCAGTAATTGTTATAATGCACTATGATTCCTTTAAAAGACGATAATCCGACTACAAATAAACCGATAGTCACTTATTTATTAATTGGTTCATGTATCCTAATTTTTTTAATTCAGCTTAGTTCGCAGGCATATAAAACTGGTCAACTTTTTTACTCATATGGATTAATTCCTTCAGTATTAATGGGTAATAAGCAATTACCTATAGATCTTTATGCTATACCAGCTTATCTAACCATTTTTACATCTATGTTTATGCATGGAGGATTTATGCATTTAATAGGAAATATGCTTTACATGTGGATTTTTGCTGACAATATCGAAGACAATTTAGGACCATCAAAATTTTTAATTTTTTATCTTTTTTGCGGAATTGGAGCTGCAATGACGCAGGTATTTATGGATATTTATTCTCAAGTACCTATGGTGGGAGCTAGCGGCGCAATAGGTGGAGTTTTAGGTGCCTATTTAATTAATCATCCTAATGCCAGGGTGCTTGTCCTTATACCTTTTGGTTTTTTTAGTCAACTAATTAAGATTAGAGCTCTGTACGTTTTAGGTTTTTGGTTTATTCTTCAATTTATTTCAAGCGGGGGAGGAGTAGCATATGCAGCTCATATTGGAGGTTTTGTTTCAGGAATGATTTTGATATTGTTCTTTAATAAAAAAAAAGGAAAAAAGAAATTTCTTAAAAGGCCTTGGAATTAATGAATTATTTAATACCATTTTTGATTTTAATAACAGTCGTCGTATTTATCCATGAGTACGGACATTACTATTTTGCTAAAAAATTTGGTGTAGGTGTTACAGATTTTTCAATAGGTTTTGGAAAAGAAATTTTTGGCTGGAACGATAAGTCGGGAACTCGTTGGAAAATTTGTTGGCTTCCTTTAGGAGGCTATGTAAAGTTTTTTGGTGATCGAAATGTTTTTAGTCAATCCGAACAAGAAAATATAATAAAAAAATACAACGAAAGTGATAGAAAAAAATTGTTTATACTAAAACCCTTATATCAAAGATCAATAATTGTTGCTGCAGGCCCCCTAGCTAATTTTGTTCTGGCCATTTTAATTTTTGCAATGATTAATATGTTTATTGGTAAAGATATGACACCTGCAATAATAGAAGAGGTTCAAAAAGATAGCCCAGCTTTAGCTGCGGGATTTAAAAAAAATGATAAGATCTTATTTATAAATAATAATAAAGTTGAAAGTATTTTAGAAGTTTCAACTTTCATAAATACCTCTACATCTGAAACTATTGAATTTAAAATTTTAAGAAATGATGTAAATCTTGTCTTATTAGTTAAACCGAATCTGGTAGAAACTAAAGATGCTTTAGGAAATTTAGTAAAAAAGAAAATGATTGGTATAAAGCTGTCTGTTTCAAGTAACGAACTAGAAAGACAACGTCTTGGACCAACTAAAGCTATATATTACTCAGCCAAAGAAGTTTGGTTTGTTACCATTACTTCATTAAATTATATTGGAAAAATTATAACTGGATCAGGCGATTCATCTCAACTAGGAGGGCCAATTAAAATAGCCAAAATTACAGGTCAGGTTGCTGAACATGGAATTGTCCCATTTTTAAGTATAATGGCCTATATTTCAGTAAGTTTAGGATTAATAAATTTATTTCCAATACCTATGCTTGATGGCGGACATCTAATGTTTTATTTTTTTGAAAAGATTTTGGGGAAACCTCTTAGCCAAAAAACGCAGGAAGGTTTTTTTCGAATCGGTTTATTTTTGCTCTTTTCTTTGATGTTTTTCGTCACTTTTAATGATCTAAAGGATTTAGGGCTATTTTAATTTAGTTATAAGGTCACTTTGTATTTTTTAAAAAACCTAATAAAATCAACACTTTTATAAGCATAAACTATATATTGTGTTGATATCTAATAAAAATACTAAAAAAAATGTTGATTTTCCTAGTATTTATGAGAAGAGTAAAAAAAGCACAAAAAAGGGGCTAAAATGAACAAAAAACAACTAGTTGCAAAGATATCATCTTCGATGAATCTCAGTAAAGCAGACGCAGAGCGTCAATTTGATGGAATTACTGAGATTATTTTAAGCTGCTTGAAGGGCGATGAGCAGGTTAAAATTGCTGGTTTTGGTACTTATAAAGTAGCAAAAAGAAAGGCCAGAGTAGGTCGAAATCCAAGAACAGGCGAGCAAATACAAATAGCTGCCTCTCAAAAAGTTAAGTTCTTGCCAGCAAAAGCACTCAAAGAAATGTTTAATAAATAAATCTTAAAACAGCCTTTATACTTAGTTTTTAAATGTAAAGGCTGTTTTATATAGAAATAGTCTAATAATTTTTATTTAGTACCAAAGACCTGAGAAATAATACCATTTGTTGGTGGTATTGTTGAAAGCCATAAGTAACCATAGAGCATTCCAAAACCAAGGGCCACATATGTAGATGTTGGTAAAACTAAAAATAAAATTAATACAATTCCACGCAAAAAATATAAAATACTGAGCAGTATTTTCTTGCTATACTTCCCCGATAAATAACCAAAGGTTAATGTTCCAAAAATATTAAAAAGTCCTATTAATGACAAAATGGCGAAGGCCGTCCATAACTCAAATCCTCTTTCTTGAATATATCCAGGTATGTGAGCTGAAACTAAAGTTATATTAAATCCGCATACAAAAAAACCAAAAGTTAAAAGTATAAAACCTTTATGATTGAATGCTTCTTTTAGCGCTTCAGGAATTGTTTGTTCATTAGTTTCTACATTAGTATTTACTTTCTTATCTTTTTTAACAGGGAATAGAAATATTGCCGCAATCATTCCAAAAATAATGAAGTACAAAAATGTTTGTAGTGTTTTTTGCCAACCAAATTCTGATAAAGCAAATTTCGTATACATTGGAGAAAAAAAATAACCTATTGAAGCCATAGCAACGACAATACCGATGGCTAGACCTCTAGTTTTGTTCGGAAAATGTTTACCAACTTCCCCTATTTGAACACTTATTGCAGTTCCACCAAGCCCGATTCCAACTAGTAAGCCAAGATTGACTTGAAAAAAAATTCCTGTGTTTGGTCCGGAATAAAGTAAATAAATTCCAAGAGCCATAAAAAGAAATGCAATAATTGTAACTTTATTTCCACCAATTTTATCTGCCATAGCACCAAAAATAGGAGCAAACATTCCCCACATTAACATTTGTATTCCTATTGCCAAACCGAATTCTGTTATGGTGCATTGCAAATCATTAACAAAAAAATCGGAAAACAAACCAAAAGTTTGGCGCAGACCCATAGAAATTGCAACGATACCACAGGCAGACAAAAGCGTAATCAGAGCTAATCTATTTTGAAAAAATTTTTCTTTCATGGTTTAACAAATCTTAAAGATTTTTTTAAGTCATTTATTAAATCATTGGTATCCTCAAGACCAATATGTAATCTGATAAGATGATGATTTTTTTCTAATTTAAAAAATTGTCTATTGCCCATTTCAACAGAATCATTGTAAACTGCTAAGCTAGAATACCCTCCCCAACTATAACCAATACCAAATAGTTCTAAAGAATTTACAAATTTAAGAACAGAAGATTTACTTTTGCTTTTAATCATAATACCTAAAAGTCCTGAAGCACCTGAATAATACTTTTTCCACAATTTGTAGTCTTTAGTTGATGTTTTATAAGGATACAAAATTTTAGTTATTTTTTTTTGCTTAGATAACCACTTAATAATTCTTAAAGTATTTTCATGATGTTTATCCATTCTTAGATCTAAGGTTCTAATACCTCTAATAACTAAATAAGCATCATCTGCGGATAATCTGTATCCTGAAACGTGATTATACCACCAAACTTTTTTATATATTTTTTTGCTGACTGCTAATGAACCAGCCATTACATCTGAATGACCAGAATAATATTTGGTTGCAGATGTAATGGATAAATCAAAACCTAATTTGATTGGTTTTAAAAAATATGCAGTACCCCAAGTGTTATCAATTGCTGTATAAATATTTCTTCTTTTCGCTAAAGCAACTATTTTACCTAAATCTTGAAACTCAAAAGTATTACTTCCAGGATTCTCTACATAAATAAGTTTAGTTTTTCTTGTTATTTTTTTTTTAAGATCATCAAAGTTATTAGGGTCATACCAATTAGTTTTAATATTGAATTCTTTAAGTAGTTGACTAGTTAATTTTTGTGTAGGTCGGTAAACACAATCAGAAATTACAATTTCATCTCCAGGTCTGCAGACGCTCATGATAGCAAGTGCTACTGCACTAAAACCAGTTTGGGTTAGAAAAACCTCATGAGCTTCTTCTAGTTCTTTAAGAATATTTTGTAATTCAATTGTGGTTTGACTTCCTTGTCGTCCGTAATCCCAATATTTAACTTTTTTACCTGTCGATATATCTTTTTGATGTTTTCTCAACTCCTGCATAGTTTTAAAATAAATTGTTGATGCTCTAACTATTGCTGGATTTGCTGATCTTGCTACATGATCTTTAGCTGCTGATTTTAGAAAGGTTTTAACTGATTTTTTCATAAAAATATTTGATAACAAATTGAGAGAATGCTATATCCAAGGAATAAGGTCAATTAATTAATAACTAAAGGAAAAAGATAATATGGGATACCCAAAAAAACACAGAGGTAGACGTAAAATGGGCTCGAAAAAAAGAAGAGCTCGAAAAAGAAACAAGAGAAAATAGAATAAAATTCTTTTGATGGAATTAGATCAAGTAATTAAGAAAATTAGAAATTATTCAATAGTTATATTGCTACTTCCACTAATAGCTATCAATTCTTGTTTGATTCTTTACAAAACGCTTGGAAATATACAATTATTTCCTGATTTTCAATGGAACAAGGAAAATATTGAAAAAACTTTTGAAGAATACAATTCAATAACTGTTGATTATCCTAACATTCAAAAATTGACATATACAAAATGTCCAAAATATATATATGCTATTAATTACATAACCGATGAAAATAAAATAATTGAACATATAGATAGAAATAATAATATAATACAAAAAAATCAAGACTTAATAAGTAGCCTACAAGCAAATAACAAAATTAAATCCGTAATTTTTACAAAGAGTCAAAATATAAATACTAAGTGTGTAAAAAATTACAAAATTACATATAAATTATTAAATTATTTTACTTGGTTGGAAAAAATACTCCTAAAAGCCACAGAGAGAAATAGTAAAGTTGGTTTTGCTGAAATCAAGAATCCATATATTTATGGTGAGGTATCGATAAGTAGAACAGCCCGATATTTTCCTGCTACATACATTTTTAAAACTTTGATTATTTTAAGTTCTATTTTTCTATTTTTATACTGGAAAAATAACTTAAATTTATTTAATGAGCTAAAAAATAAAAAAATTTTAGATAGATTTTCAAAGAATTTTTTTTATTTAGGAGTGCTATCTTGTATATTTTTGATATTACATGCTTCCTTTCTCGGATTAGATTTTGATTCAAAATTGTTTGATAAAATAAGAAGAATAATTATAATTTTATTTATTTTTTCTGAAATATTTGCTCAAATTTTTTTAACAATCACTATATTTAGGAGTAAAGATGAATTAAGAAAAAATATCAACTATATGATCCTTAATATAAAAATTATTTTTGTTTTAATAATATTTGTCACAACATGCATATCATTTCTAATCTTAACATTTACTGACCCTAGCTCTGCTTTTAAACATGCATTGGAATGGAATTATTTTTCAATTTTGCTTATATATTACTTTTTTAAGTAGAATTCTTTGGAAATATAACAAACAAGATTCCTCAAGAAAACAATCCAACTGGTTCTTCCACTAACCCTAGCTCAAAGTTTCAATTTTAAAGATTTTTTTATCGTCAGTGATAACTGGTATAAAACCTGAGTTCACACACCCGAAGGTGTATGAACAAAAGTTTTGGTTCGTCGTTGTATGCGCTACCGCCGAACCCGCCACCCCGCTATGTTTAGCGCTACTCTGCAGGGTTTTCCGCCCTATAAGCTTGAACCTCTCGGTCTTTCCTTACCTGGCCGGTTAAGAGTTGCCTCTTAAGTCGGTTATCATTTAATCACTTTTCAGAAAAATTTTAAATCACTATTTAGTTGATTAATGCAATTTAATTTAAAATTGTTAATCATGTGGATAAATATTTATTAACTGTTTTTGTTATCCAGCCTCCACCCAAAACTTTATCCCCAAATTTATCTTTTGAATAAAAAACACATGCTTGTCCTGGTGACACTCCTATTTCATCTTCCATTAAGTTTACTTCTGCACCAATTTTATTTAAATTTACTTTTGCTTTAATTAGTCTTCCGGTCGATCTCACTTTTATCAATAAATTATCATTATATTTTTCAACATCGCTTAGTAAGTTTATATTTTTTAAAAAAATTTTTTTTATAGTTAACGCTTCCTTTTTTCCAACTATAACTTTATTTTCTAATGCGTTTATGTCTATTACGTAAAGTGGTTCTTTATAAGATATGCCAATACCTTTCCTTTGACCAATTGTATAATTAATTATTCCTTCATGTTTACCGATCACCTTGCCGCTAGTATTTAAAATATCCCCTTCCTTAAAAGATTGTGGTCTATATTTTTTAATAACTGAAGCATAGTCTCCATTAGGAACAAAACATATATCCTGACTATCTGGTTTATTTGCAACGTTTAAATTAAGCTTAAAAGCCATATTACGTGTTTCTTTTTTTTCAATATTTCCTAATGGAAATCTTAAAAAATTTAACTGTTTTTGGGTAGTGCTAAAAAGAAAATAACTTTGATCTCTTTTTATATCTGCGGCCCTATACATATCAGCTTTTCCATTTGTTTGGATTCTAGAGACATAATGACCTGTTACCAGCGCATCTGCTTTTAATTCTTTAGCATATGAATAGAGATCTCTAAATTTTACAGTTTGATTACATTGTACGCATGGAATAGGAGTTTCTCCCGCAACATAACTATCAACAAATGAATCTATAACGTCTTTCTTAAATTTTTTTTGATAATATAAAATTTTATGTTCTATATTGAGTTGTTGAGCAACTCTTTTGGCATCTAATATGTCTTGACCAGCACAACATTGTCTGTTTCCCTTGGTAGATTTGACATCGTCATAAAGTTTTAGAGTCACACCAACCACACTATAACCCTCGCTTTTCATTAAACCAGCTACCGTTGAGGAGTCTACCCCACCAGACATTGCAACTACTACTTTTGTGTCTTTTATAGGTTTAGAAAAACCTAAAGAATTTGTTTTTTTTACTGAAATGTTCATTAAATAATGTATTTGTTTTATTATATAAAATGATACTTTTCCATAAATGTTTTTTAATTATGAACCTGGTGATTTTGTAATAAACCCCAATAATAGACAGTGGGGTATTGGCCAAATTCAATCGATTGTAAAAAATAAGGTTACAGCTAATTTTGAAAATGTTGGAAAGAAGGTTATAAATAGTAAAGAAGTTACTTTAGAGAGAATTGATAATATTGAATAACTTAAATTTAAAAAATACTGCAGAAAATCTTATTGATGCATTTTTTAGTGCCGGGAGGATTGCTAAAGAAATTAGTAAACAAGGTGTTAAAATTACAATTAAAAAGGATAAATCGCCTGTAACTGATGGAGACTTAGCAGTTGATAAAATCTTAAAAACTAAAATAAAAACTTTAACTCCAGATATACATATTATTTCAGAAGAATCTGCTGATATTAATGCTGAAAATAAAAACAAAAACTTTTGGTTAATTGATCCAATTGATGGAACAAGAGATTATATAAATAAAAAAGACGAATATACCTTAAATGCAGCTCTAATAATCAACTTAAAACCTGCTTTAGGCATTGTCTATGCTCCTGCCAAGGAAAGATTGTTTTTTTCCTACGGAAAAAATCTTGCCTTTGAAATAAATAGCGGAAAGAAAACATCTCTAAACTGTAAAAAGATTAATGCAGATGAAATAATAGGTTTGGAAAATTCAGGTAACACACCCGAAGAAATATTAAACATTTATAAAAAAAATAAAGTTTCAAAAAAAATCAAAATGTCTAGTTCTCTTAAATTTTGTATTTTAGCAGCAGGAGAAGCTGACATTTACGCTGCAAAAGCTAGGGCTTATGAATGGGATATTGCTGCAGGTCATGCAATTTTAAAACATGCTGGAGGACTAATGACAACACATGATGAAAAAGAATTTTTATATGGAAAAAAAGATTACAAAAACTTACCTATAATTGCCAAAAGATCACTAAATTTAGAAATATAATTTTCTACTTCAAGTTGTATTATTACTTGATTGTGCGCGCAATCTTCCCTTTTGTTTGTAGAAAAAAAAATATAGACTTAATAAAAATTCGAGGGGATTCGATGATTAGAAGATTGCTGATAATATTGGCACTTGGAATTACAGTGTCTGGATGTTTTGTAGCGCCTATTGCATTAATAGGGCCTGCCACATCGGGTTTTAGTACAGCGTCAATTATACAAGCAGGTGTCGGCAGTACTGCTAATTATATGGTAAAAAAAAGCACTGGAAAAACAATAGGCGAGCATGCGTTTGATTCGATGAGCAAAGATATATTACAACAAACATATTTGCCAAAAAAATCCAAAAAATTGATTGTTTCACCATAGTTATAATTTATTAGACAATCTTAGTATTTTACAAAATGCTGAAAACAGTAATAATTATTATTTTATCTGTTGCTGTCTTTGGTGTTTTGTTTTTTTTCTATGTTAAAAGATCACTTGAAAAACGTTTAAACTTTTATTTACATAAAAATAATAAAAAAAAATATAAAAATTAGATATCTAATTAAATCATTTTACAAAATTTTATAAACTCGTCTCTTGGTATCTCTAAAACTTTTTTTGATATTTCATAACTAAATCCAGATCTTGCCAAAATTGAAATATCTTTTTTAAAAAATAAGGATCTATTACCCTCCGGTCTGCTTGCTCCTAACCTTCTCCGTTTGCATAATTTTATAGCTGAAAAAAAATCTGGATCCGACTCATTTTCCTTAATTTTAGAAATACTTGCTTTTATATATTTTTGATCTATACCTTTTTGGATCAAGCTATATCTAATTTTGTTTAGAGAATATCCTCTTCTTAAAAGGGCTTTTGATTTAGCCTCAGAATAATATTTGTCACTTAAAAGTTTTTGATCAATTAGCGTACTAATTACAGAATCAATTAAATTAAAAACTTCCTTTTTACTAGATATTTGCTGCTTTTTTTTAATAAGTTTTTTAAATAAATATGTTTTTAGTTGTTGTTTTGATGGACTATATTTTTCAAGATAAGTATAAGCAAAATTTCTTATTTGATCGATTGTCCCCTCCAGATCTTTCTTATTTTTAATAGGATTCATGATTTTTATATATTATATTACATATTCAAATTTATATGCTAATTCATTTTCAAGAACACTTAACACCCGAAAATGTATACTTGTGGATTAATCTTTGCATTATACCTCTTTGGCTAATGCTAATTATTATTCCACATTCTAATTTTACTCAAATATTTGTTAACTCAATATTGCTGCCACTTATTCTATCTACAACCTATGTTTATTTGTTATATCAAGCAATTATTATAGATGAACCAATAATGGATATTTTTAAATTATTTTTAAGCATAGATAATTTATATACAGTTTTTGCTAGCGAAAGTTTTTTAATAATTTTTTGGATACATTTTGTAGCCTTAAATCTATTCATGGGATCTTGGGTATCTAGGGACGCTGTAAAGTACAATATATCTCGCGGCATGGCTTTCATTCCTTTAATCTTGATTTATTTCTCTGGTCCACTTGGTTTGGTTTTATACTGGTTTATTAGAATATTTTATGCAAAAAAACTTAGATTTCATGATTAAACAATAATATGAAAGAGCAAAATAAATCAAATAAATCAGGTTTTCTAAAAAAAATATTCATAAAAATTTGTAGAGTATTGGGTTATGAAATAATCGATCAAAGCAACTTCTTTGTTCCAACTCAGGAAAAATCTCTTAATGAAAATTTGAGTTTACAAGGAACAAAATCAATTACGCTGCCTTTGGGTGAAATTAAAATTTCTCGCAAAATTAATGCCTTAACTGTTATTTTTAGATCTTGCACTAACGTCAACATGTTAACACAAAATAAAAAAAGACTGTTTAATCGCAACAAATCTGAATATACATTTAGATCTTTAAATTCAATAATAGCATCATTAAATCAAGCTAAAATATCTTTTCCAAAAATTAAATTTGACATCGTAGTCATTGATCATAACTCAAAAAGTGAAGATTTAGAGCTAATTAAGAAACAATTAAGTAAATCAAATTTCGAAAATTCTATAATATCTTTAAATATTAATGAATTTATTAATGATATAAAAAAAATAAATGCTAGAAATGAGAAAGTCACTGAAAATCAAAAATCAAACATGTCAAATATCCACAAATCTCTACTTATAGCAAAAAAAAAATGTGCTGATTTAGTATATTTTGTTGAAGATGACTACCTTCATCAACTCGATGCATTTAATGAAATGATCTTTACTTATGAACGTTTAGCATCACAATTGAATAGAGAATTAATACTTTGCCCCTCTGATTATCCTTATTTATATACAAAAATAGATTCTACTAATATTTTTTTAGGTGCAAATAAACACTGGAGAAAAGTTGAGGAAACTTTATGTACTTTTTTAACTAGCGTAAATATAATAGAAAAATATTGGAACCAATTTACTTCAATGTGCCTATTTGAACACTATCCATTTGAACAACCTCTTCATGATATCTATAAGTCTGAGTATTGTTTATCACCTATGCCTTCTTTAGCTCTACACTGTACCAATGTAAATTCTAT
>CACLLG010000023.1 GCA_902607735.1 uncultured Pelagibacteraceae bacterium
TCCTTAAATTTTTTCTCTATATATTAGATGATGAAGCCTGGTCCTTTAAAGTTGACATATTTAATAGTAATAAACGAATCTTTAATCCTCGTAGCCCATGGGATGCTAATAATGCTACCGCCACTTTATTATTTAAAAATGAAGATAAATTTAATTCTCATTTTCCAAAACTTAAAATTATTAAGAATGAATTGTCTGAATTTTTAATATTTTTAAATTCAGGAGGCGTTGTTCAAGAAACTCTATATATTCCTGTTAATAGATTCTTTTTCAATTTATTAAAATATATAGATTGTATTCTTATTTTTCTATTTCCAAGCATATTTGCTTTAGGAAGAACAATAATTTTAAAAAAGGAATAAAAAAAAATTAATTTTTTATATCATCGCAAGGAATCAATAAAAAACTATCTAAAATTTCCGTTTCATTATTTTCTATAAAACAATTTATATTTAGAGTATCTTTAATAATGTTATGTGCGCCCCACAAAGGTTTTACAACATAAATAATATCGATATTATTTTTTTTCAATTTTTCAATAAATAATTTTTTATATCCTTCAAAATATTTAGAGCCCTTGATTGGATTTACATGGTACGAGTACCAAACCTGACTAGGTGAATAATCGTATGATGATAATATTACAGATATAAATTGATAATCTGTTATTATAACTTTTTTATCAGAATTATTGTCAATCCTACTTATAGCTTCTTTTAATAGTAAAATTTCTTTTTCAGGATCATCTTTATAGAAAGGAGTTATCCATTTTAATCCAGCTAATTTTTTATCAATCACCCCAGCGTCAATTGCATTTTCTTTATTTACATTTCTCAAATCCATAAAGTCTCTTTGATGAATATATTTATAACCATAATATATAGTTGAAGAAATGCTTAAGAATAATAATAGATATAGGATATAATTTTTACTTTTTAAATATTTCATGTAATAAATATGAGAAAAGCCTGCTAAAATGGGTATAAGAAAAAATATAAATAATCCATTGATAGTCATTAATTGATGCATAATTAAAGCGTAGGAAGAAGTTGTTAGTGATAATTTAATCAAAAAATCAGAATCTATTAAATATCTGTAGTTTTCTATTATTTTCTTGATGCTTATTATTATCAATAGCAAAGATGATAGATGGATTAACTTAAAACGTAGAATTGTTCTTTGAAACTCTAAAGGAAAAATAAATTGAAGTCTGCTCTCACCAAGAGATAATGGAAATAAAATATATTGTTCAAAAAAAGATATAAAAGGGATTTGAGCGATTAATAATATTGTTAGAAAGATTAATATAATTGATAATGATCCACAAATACCATAGATAATTTTTTTTATATCGAAATTAAAGATAAAATGAATAAGTGACAAAACGCAAATTATTAAAAAAATATGTCCTGTAGGAGCCTGTTTTGTTAAAAAAGAAATAAATAAAATTATAGGTAAAAAGAACCAATAAATTTTTAAATCCGTTTTTAATGCTAAAATAAAGCAGAAAATAGAAATTATAGAAGTAAATGCTGCTTGATGATCTACATAAGGTGTACCAGCAGATGGATACGCTAGAAATGATACAAGAAAGGAATATAAAAAACAGTAATGTATATTTAATTTAAATTTATATAATGTAAAAAATGTGCAAATAGAAAATACAAAATTAAAGATAGAGGCATGCAACACGTAGTTAAACCAGTTAACTCCAAATAATTTAAAAAAAATAGCTTGAATAAAAATAATAAAAGGTCCTGTTATTGCCCAATAATCTTTAAAGGGATAATAGCCGTTCAGAACATCGTATCCAGAGTTAAAACTAACAAAACTATCAATAGGGTTAATCCCGATATTACCATAGTATTGATTAAATAATATTGAAAAAAAAAATAAAGAGATAAAGTAAAATAAAATATTTTTCTTTTTTGAAATCATTTCAATATACAATATGCTATAAAATATGATGAAAATAAAGTTTAAAAAATACTGGAGAAAAACCAGCTTTAAAAAAATAGAGGATGGTAACTTTCTTTTAGGTCATATAAAAAAAAAAAACCCCAGAAATTTTTTGGAAATCGGTGTGTTTCATGGAGTAACTTCAAGAAATGTCTGTGAGTTATTGTACTTTCTAAATGGAGATAATTTTAAATTTACGGGTATTGATTTATTTCAAAATGATAATCTAATTCCTAAAGATGAATATATACCTAAAACAAAATTTTCAAATCCTTTAAAAACTTTATATTATAGTTATATTATAAAAATAGATCCTTATAGCGTAGAATCTGTGCTTAAATTGTTATCTAAATTTAAAAAAAATGTCACCATTATCAAAGGAAATTCAAACAATGTAATCAAAAATATTAATTTAGATAAAATTGATTATGTTTTTCTAGACGGAGGACATAAATACGAAACCGTAAAAGAAGATTTAAATAATCTTGCTAAAGTTGTAGATAACAATGGTGTAATTTTATGTGACGATTATGATCTTACATATGCTCCTGGCATTAAAAAGGCGATTGATGAATTTATAATTAATAAAAATTATGCATTAAATATTCTTAATTCAAGATTTGCAGAAATTACAAGAAAATAATTATTTAATAGATAAAATCCTAAATATTAACCAATTTTTACTATTGGTGGATATTTCATTATTATTTCAGGTATCCATTTTTTTAGAGACTCAATTCTTCTAGCGCTAGATGGGTGAGTGCTCATCCATTCAGGAGGTTCTTTACCTTTGTTAGCTTTTTTCATTCTTTCCCAAATTCCTACGGATTCTCTAATATCGTAAGCTGCCAAAGATGAAAAAATTAAACCTAAATAATCTGCCTCAGTTTCTTGTTTTCTTCCAAATGGATTATCAATACCAAAAGTTCTTAACATTCCCGCAACATCAACCCCAGTACTTCTTTGTGCATTTGATATAGCTCCACCACTGAATATATCAACTAGTTGTGTACCTACATTTAAAACTAGAGCTCTACTTGCTCTTTCAACAGAATGTTTAGCTACAGCGTGTGCAATTTCATGACCCATCACGGCTGCCAAACCATGTTTATTTTTAGTAATTTCTAGTATCCCAGTATAAACAGCTATTTTACCACCAGGCATACACCATGCATTTTTTATTTTATCATTTTCTATTAAGATATATTCCCATTGAAAATTGCTAGTAGGGTCATTTTCATTTATAGAATCAAAATAAGAACTTACTGAATTTTCAATTTTAAATCCAATTTCTTTAATTTCATCAAGTTGTCTTTTATCTTTACTTAATTTTGCTTTTCTTTTTACATTTTCATAAATTTGTGCAGCTTGTCTATTCAAGCTACTTTCAGGTATTAATTTTAATTGTTTTCTTTCTGTTATTGGTGCATTTGCGCAGGATGTGATTAGTAAGCCACAACCACAACCAGCAAATATTTCAAGAAATTTTCTTCTATTTATGTTATTAATTTCACTCATATTTGCTTGGTATAATAAATGGATAAAACAGTAAAAAAAAGAAGTATTTTTTCAAGAATTAGAAATTATTTTATAGCGGGTATAGTTGTATTAATACCTATAGGTATAACAATATATTTAACTGCTTTTTTGATCTCTATTTCTTCTAAAATTTTACCTAAGGAAATCAACCCAAACAATTACTTACCTTATAATGTACCTGGACTTGAAATAGTCATGTCTTTGCTTTTAATCACTATAATTGGCTGGATATCATTGTCATTTATTGGAAAACGATTGTTAGTAATATTTAATAAAATTTTAAAAAAAATACCAATTTTGAGAACAATTTACTCTGCAATTGTTCAAATGACAGAAACATTTACAAAATCTGAGGGAAATAAAAAAAATGTAGTTTTAGTAGAATATCCAAGAAAAGGTACGTGGGCAGTTGGTTTTGCTACGAAAGAAAATTCTGGTGAAATTACTAGAAAAACAAATAAAAAACTAATAAATGTTTTTGTTCCCACAACTCCAAATCCAACTAGTGGTTTTTTACTTTTATTTCCTAAAGAAGAAGTAATTTATCTTGATTTAACATTTGAAGAAGCTTCAAAATTTATAGTATCCGCAGGCACATCTAATCCTAAATAATTATTTCTGAATCTATATGATTAATTATTTCAGCTTTATCATATAATTTTATCAAAAATTCGTATTTTTCAAAATTAGCTTTATTTTTTTCAATTAACTTAATATTTTCTTCAGCTATATTAAAAAGATCTTCGTGATGTATAGGATCTGCTAGTTTGAAATCTTTAATACCGCTTTGTTGATAAGCAAGTACGTCACCATAACCTCTTAATTTCATATCCTCATCAGCAATAAAAAATCCATCGTTTGATGATTTTAATATTTTAATTCTTTTTTTGGCATTTTCACTTAGATTTTTTTTGTAAAGTAATATGCAGCTTCCTTGATTAATTCCTCTGCCTACTCTACCTCTAAGTTGATGAAGTTGGGATAATCCAAATTTATTTGAATTTTCAATAACTATAACGTTAGCATTGGGAAAATCTATACCAACTTCTATGACAGTAGTTGACACAAGTATATCAATCTCTTTTTTTAAAAAATTATTTAATACTTTATTTTTTTGGTCGTTTTTGAGATTTCCGTGTATTAAACCGACTCTTTTAAAAAATATTTTAGATAAATAATTATATTTTTCTTCAGCTGCCGAAAAATCAAGTTTTTTGGATTCCTCAATTAATGGACAAACCCAGAATATTTGTTTTCCATCATCAATTTGTTTTTTTATATAATTTATTACTTCAGTAATTTTTTCTTCTGGTTTACTTAAAGTAATAACATCCTTTCTATTAGCAGGCTTTTTTATTATTCTTGATATATCCATATCCCCATATACTGTTAATACCAGTGTACGCGGAATAGGTGTCGCGGACATTAAAAGAATATCACAATCTATTCCACCTTTCTTAGAAAGTTTAATTCTTTGCTTAACACCAAATTTATGTTGTTCGTCAATAATCACTAAACCTAAATTTTTAAATAAAATATCTTTTTGAAATAATGCGTGAGTTCCAATCAAAAAATTTATTTTTCCACTAGATAAGTCTTTTTGGATTTTTTTCTTTTGTTTTAAATCAGTTTTTCCTGATAAAAATTCAATATTAATATTAGTAGATTTAAATATTTTTTTAGCAAGATCATAATGTTGCTTAGCAAGAATTTCTGTAGGTGCCATAAAACCTACTTGCCAATTAGATCTAATTACATTTGCTGCTGACACAAAAGAAACTATTGTTTTTCCACTGCCAACATCACCTTGTAACAGTCTAAACATTTTAAAATCAGATTTTAAGTCTTCATTTATTTGTTCTATGATTTTTGTTTGATCTCTTGTTAAAATGAAATCAAAATTCATTATTAATTTTTTAGATAAATAATTATCAAATACCTTTACTTTTTTTTTATTTCTTTTTATCCTTTGACGTACTTGAGACATAACTAAAAAATTTGTTAAAATTTCATCATATGCAAGTCTTCTATAATATTTTGATGCTAGATTATTCTTGTTGTTTTGATGTATTGAAGTTATAGATTTGAACCAACTTACATCTCCAATTTTTTTAAGAACTTTATCATCATGCCATTCAGATATTTCCCCAATATTTTTTAATACTTGATCTATTAGCTTTCTATATATTTTTTCAGTAATACCTTCAGTTAATGAATACTTAGGAATTATTTTATTAACATAAGTTTCTTTCTCAATTGGAAGAACGTATTGAGGATTTGTAATTTGATATTTTTTTTTAAAATAATTAATTTTACCACTTATTATTAGAGGTAAATTTAGTGGAAGAATTTTTCTTATGTATCCTTCTCTACTATTAAAAAAAACTATGTCTATTTTACCTTTTTCATCTTCACATATTACTTTATTTGGAAGATTTCTTACTCGAGGGAAATTATATTTTATTGCCTTTACTTTAATAGTAGTAATTTTACCTATTTCTAAATTGTCAAGTTGTTTTACATTTGATCTATCAGTGAAACCTTGAGGTGTGTTCCAAAGCAAATCTGATATTTTTTCAATTCTTTTTTTTTTAAGTAGACTCATAGTTTTTTTACCCACACCTTTTAACGATGATATATTCTGTGATAGATAATTTATTACTTTTGATTGATTCATATTTTTGTAATATATAATAAAAATTGTTCAAGCATGACAAATAATGAAAACTTAAAAAAACAAATTATCTATAGATCTACGCACAGAGGAACTAAAGAAATGGATATGATATTAGGAAATTTTGTTAAAAGTTATATTGATATACTCAAAGATAATGAACTTATTGATTTAGAAAAAATACTATCTATTGAAGATGAAATTATACAAAAATGGTATTTTGACAAAAAATCAAATAATCCTATTTTAAATACTAAAGTATCAACTATGCTTAGTAATTTTAAGTTAACAATGAACAATGATAGTTAATGGCGGAGAGAGTGGGATTCGAACCCACGAATGAGTTGCCCCATTGCTGGTTTTCAAGACCAGTGCTTTAAACCGCTCAGCCATCTCTCCGAGTACTTTAATATATTTTAGTAAATTAAATTACAACAGATTTTTTTGTAAACATATATGTCTAGAAAGAATCAATAGTTAAATTTCATACTATGTGATAAAAAAATCAAATGTTCTCTATCATTAAAATTTTTACACTTTGCTTCATTCTGCAAGTCATGTTTTTTACGCCTTTAATTAAATTAAAGGCAGAGGAAAATTTTAACTCCTGGTTAGTTTCTTTTAAAAAATATGCTTTAACAAAAGGTATTTCTCAACAAACTATTAACGATACTCTAAAAAATGCTATTTATTTAGAACAGGTTATTAAATACGACAGAAAACAACCAGAATTTTACGAAGATACAAAAACATATGTTAATAAAAGAGCAAACCCTAGGCGAGCGAAAGAAGCAATAAAACTATTTAAAAAAAATGAAAATTTATTTAATGATGTTGAAAATAAATTTAATGTTGAAAAAGAACTATTATTAGCATTATGGGGAATAGAAACAAATTTTGGAAAGCATGTAGGTAAGATGGACATAATTTCATCTCTAGCTACACTAAGCTATGACATGCGCAGAAGAGATTTTTTTACATCACAATTAATTATTCTGCTAGAATTGATTGATAATAAATTAATAGATCCGAGTAGCCTTTATGGTTCATGGGCTGGAGCATTTGGAAATTTTCAATTTATGCCTTCTACAATAAAAAGTTATGCTATTGATTTTGATGGAAATAACAAAATTGAATTAAAATCTTCAATTAAAGATTCTCTGGCTTCCGCTGCTAATTATATTAGTAAAATTGGTTGGAAAAAAAATCAGCCATGCTTTTATTCAGTTAAACTCACCAAAAATATTAAAAAAAAATATATAAATACTTCAGCAAGAAAAATTTCGTATAAATTTAAAATTTCCAGTTGGAAAAAAAAGGGTGTGGTAAAACTTGATGGATCAAATTTTGACACAAATTTAAAAGCTGCTTTGATCCAGCCGGATGGTAAACCTGATACTCCAACTTTTTTAGTTTTTGAAAATTATGAAAAAATATTAAAATGGAATAGATCTTTAAGATTTGGAATTAGCGTTTGCACATTATCAAATATGATAAAAGCATGAATTTGAAGAAACAACTTCTTATATATAGTTCTATTTTATTACTGCATTCATGTGCTAACTATAAAATTAAAGAACATAAAGAAAAAGAATATTATTCTTCTAGAGGATTTGCTTTAATTTATGACGATACACTCTATGCAAACAAAACTATTAATAAAAAATTAAATAATGAAAAAAAACAGGTAATGCATAATTTATTGAGAACAAATACACAAATAAAAATCATAAATCCAGACAACTCAAAATTTGTAGAGACGAAAATTTCCAAGACTGCCAAATATCCAGCTATATTTAATATCGTTATAACTAGAGAAATAGCTAATATTTTAAAACTAGATATAAATAATCCTTATGTAGAACTTTTTGAAATTAAGAAAAATAAAAAATTTATTGCTAAAGAATCAAATACTTTTGATGAAGAAAAAAAGGTTGCTGAAAAAGCCCCAGTTGATGATATAGAAATGAAAAATTTATCAGGTGACACATCTACTTCTGAGATAAAAATAAAAATACAAAATAATTTCACTTTAGTTATATCAGATTTTTATTACATTGATTCAGCAAATAATTTAAAAAATGAATTGAATAAAAAAATTGGATCAAATAATTTTTATGTTAAAAAAATCAATAATAAAAAATATAGACTTTACGCGGGTCCTTTTAAAAATTTTAATGCTTTAAAAGCTATATATATTAGTTTAAATAATTTAGGGTTTGAAGGTTTAAATATTTACAAGGAATAATATGAAATTTTTTAGAACTTTTGTTTTTATTTTTGTTAGCTTTATCTTATGTCAGAAATCTTATTCCGAAATCAAAATTGATGTAAAATCTATAATTCTACATGACCACTACTCTGGAGAAATTCTTTTCGAAAGAGATGCTGATATTTCAATATATCCCGCTTCAATGACTAAAATTATGACTACGATTGTTGTTTTTGACCTTCTTAAAAAAGGTGAAACTTCATTGGATGAATTGATAACTATATCTGAAAAGGCTTGGCGTATGTCGCAAAGTGGTTATTCATCAATGTTCATCATGTTAAATGATCAAGTAACTGTTGAAGATTTATTAAAAGGCATAATCATCGTTTCGGGTAATGATGCATGTGTCGCATTAGCAGAAGGATTGTCCGGAACGGAGGAAGATTTTGTTATTCTAATGAATGAAAAATCTGATGAGATAGGATTGGAAAATACAAATTGGAGTAATTCTTCAGGAATTAATGATCCAAATAACTATTCAACGGTAAGAGATATTTTAAAAATGTCTAGATATATGATTATGAATTACCCAGAATACTACACTTATTTTAAGGAAACAGAGTTTACATGGGATAGAACTGGGGGAGATCCAATTAAACAAGGAAATAGAAATCCTTTGTTGTATAAAAATATTGGAGCCGACGGTATTAAAACGGGTTTCTTAACTGTTGAACAATATTCTTTAGCATCCTCTGTAAAAGTTGGACAAAGAAGAGTTACAGCCGTAGCAAGTGGATTTAAAAGTAAAAATTCTAGATCAAGAGATTCAGCCAAAATTTTAAACTGGGGACTTAGAAAATTTGATACTATTCAAATTTCTAAAAAAGATGAAATATATACCTCATTAGATGTTTGGCTAGGAAAGAAGAATAAAGTTGAAGTTTTACCAACAGAAGATTTCTATTTAACAGTACCAAAAAGAAAGAAGAAAACTATTAAAGCAATCTTAGAATATGAAGGTCCTATAGAAACTCCAATAAAAAAAGGTGATAAAGTTGCTTTGTTAAATGTTTATGTTAATGGAGAATTAAAAAAACAAATCGATCTTTTGTCGGCAGAGGATATAAAAAGAGCAAATATATTTTCTCGCATATTTACATCTTTGAACTATCTGGTTTGGGGTGATGTATAAAAAGAAATCTCTTTTTATAACTTTTGAGGGTATTGAAGGTTCAGGGAAATCATATCAAAGTTTAAAATTATATAAATATCTTAAAAAAAATAATTTTCCAGTAATTTTGACAAGAGAACCTGGCGGGACCAACAGCGCGGAGAAAATCAGGGAAGTTATACTTGAGGATTATTTTCATCCAAACTACAAAGAAAAGTTTAATAAATATACCGATACATTGCTTTATTTAGCATCACGAAATGAGCATATTGTAAATAAAATACGACCAGCTCTTTTAAAAAAAAAAATAATTATATGTGATCGTTTTATTGATTCTACATTAGCGTACCAAGTATTTGGCAAAGGGGTTAATAAAAATATGGTCAATGCAATTCATAAATATATTTTGGGAAATATAAAACCTGATTTAACTTTTATACTAAAAGTTAATATTTCAAAAGCGCTCTTGAGACTAAATAAAAGAAAGAAGAAAAATAGATATGATAAATTTTCTAAAAATTTTTATAGTAAAGTACAAAGAGCTTTTATTAAAATAGCAGAAAAAAACAAAAAAAAATACTGTGTTCTTGATAATTCTAAGGATTCGAGTGAAGTAGAAAATGTTATATTAAAAAAATTTTTTGATATATCAAGAAATTAATTTTTAAAGAGAAATATGAATATTATAGATCCTAAGGCACAATTAAATCTTTATGGTTATGAAAATTACTTTGCTTCATTTGTTAAGCTTCATAAGAAAAACAAATTACCCAATGTTATATTGCTAAGTGGTCTTAAAGGAGTAGGAAAGTCAACTTTTGTTTATCATTTTGTCAATTATCTGCTTTCACAAGATGAAGTAAATAAATATATGCTCTCCAATTTTAAAATTCATGAAGACAACGCAAGTTTTAAACTTATTCAAAATAATATGCATCCCAATTTTTTCTTATTAGAAAATAGCTTAAATGATGAAAATATTAAAATTGATCAAGTTAGGAAACTTTTAAAATTTCTTTCTAAAACTACATATTCAAAAAATATTAAGATAGTTTTTATTGATAATGCTGAATTTTTAAATAATAATTCTTCAAATGCTTTACTAAAATGCTTAGAAGAATCTTCTAATAATACATTTTTTTTTATTGTTCAAAATAGTTCCTCTAAATTGCTTGACACAATTAAGTCCAGATGTATTACTTTTAAAATTTATTTTAATGAATCTGAAAAAGAAAAAATATTTAATAAAATTATTTCTAATTATGAATTAAAATATAATGAAAATGATATTAAAATATTTTACTCTTTCGATTCTCCAGGAAATATATTACGAAATTTATCTATACTTGAAGGTTTTGAGAATGATATTTTTAAAGATCTATTATCCTCTATTTTTTATTTACTTGAAAAATATAAAAATAGTAAAAATCCCGATCTACTAAATTTTATTTCTTTGGTAATTCAATATTTTTATAATGAGCAGTCTATAAAAAATACCAAAAATTTAAATAACTATTTT
>CACLLG010000024.1 GCA_902607735.1 uncultured Pelagibacteraceae bacterium
TCTAAAAAATCAACAAATTCTTCAATACCACCATCATATTTATTTTTATATTCTTTTTCTTTTTTTCCAGTTTTATCTATTAAAATAATACTTAAACCTTTATTTAAAAAAGCAAGCTCTCTCATTCTTTTTTGTAAAATTGTTGAACTAAATTTAGTATCGGAAAATACGTCTCTTGAAGGTAAAAAATTTATAAGAGTTCCCGTTTTATTTGTTTTTCCTTTAGCTTTTAAAGGAGATAGCGCTTTACCATCTTTAAATTCAACAAAATATTCTTTTTTTTCTCTAAATATTTTTAATGTTAATTTTTCAGATAAAGCATTAACTACCGAAACTCCTACACCATGAAGTCCTCCAGAAACCTTATATGAATCGTGATCAAATTTACCTCCAGCATGAAGCTGAGTCATGATTACTTCAGCAGCTGACTTTCTTTCACCTTTATGCATATCTACTGGTATTCCTCTCCCATCATCCTCGACTGAAACGGATTGATCTGAATTAATTGTAACTTTAATATTTTTGCAATGACCTGCTAATGCCTCATCAATAGAATTATCAACTACCTCATAAACCATATGGTGAAGACCTGTTCCGTCGTCCGTATCACCGATATACATTCCGGGTCTTTTTCGAACTGCCTCCAAACCTTTAAGTACTTTTATGGATTCGGCACTATATTTTGGGTTATCTTTTTGGTTTTTTTTGATCATAGTTGTGAATTTTTTTTATGCATTTTAACATTTTTTTTCAACTAATTAAATCGATAGTAAATTCTCTCCTTAAATTAACGTTGGTATTAAATGATTACTTAATGAAAAAAAGAAAAATAATCTAATATTGTCTTTTGATAAAATAAATCAAATTTTCATTGGCATAACAACATGAAAACTATTTTTATCTGAAAAATCTCTAATTAGCACAGGCGATCCTGGATCTTTTAAATGAATAATTATTGATTCATTTTCAATATGTGAAGTTATATCTGCAAGATATCTACTATTAAAGCTTATATTCAAGTCACTAGAATTAAATTTTGCATTAATATTCTCAATACCTTCGCCACTATTTGGGCTGCTTACTGATAATTGGACCGAATCTTTTGAGATAAACATTTTCAATCCTTCTTTACGATCTGAAGAAACAGAAGTAACTCTGTCTATAGAATTTTTAAATTCATTAAGTTTTATTTCTAAAATTTTATCATTACCTTTTGGAATTACTTTATTATAATCAGGAAATCTTCCGTCTATAACTTTTGAAATTAATACACCTGTATTCATTTCAAATCTAATTTTTGATTTATTATTTGATATTTTGATTAAATTATTATCTTGTTCCAATAATGATATAAGTTGAAAAATGGTCTTTTTTGGTAAAATAATTGGTTCAAAATAAATATCTGCATCAATTTCTAAACTACTGGAAGAAAGCCTATGACTATCTGTTGCTACACCACATAAGAATGATTTATTTTCTAACTTGGTTTTATGTAAATAAATTCCATTAAGATAATGTCTGGTTTCATCATTGGAAATTGAAATTTTTGTCTTATTTAAAAGTTTTAAAAGTTTTTTTGAAGAAATTTCAAAATTTTTTTGACCAATATCTTCTTCTGATAGTGGAAAATTATCTGAAGGTATACATAGTAAATTAAATTTTGAATTTCCCGAAATTAGTTTTAATTTATTTGTAGTTAGTAAATTAAAATCAACTTTTGCATTTAATTGTAATTTTCTCAATATATCATAAAGAATACTAGCTGAAGTAGTAGTTGAACCTTCTTTTTTAATTTCTTGAGGGGTTATTTCTTCAAAATATATTATATCTAAATCTGTTGCGGTAATTTTAATTTTTGATCCTTTTGCCTCTATTAATATATTTGACAAAATTGGAAGTGTTGTTTTTTTTTCTATGATTCCATTGGCATGACTTAACGATTTTAGCAAAACGTCTCTGTTAATTGAAAATTCCATTTTTAAATTTTAAAGCAATTTTTTTTTCAACTCATCAATGCTTTGTCTGATATCATTATCTTTTTTAATTAATTCATCTATTTTTTTACTGCATGAATTACGGTAGTATGATCTCGATTGGAAAATTTTCTTCCAATATCTGGCAAAGAGTTAGTAGTATGTTGTTTGGCTAAATACATGGCTATTTGTCTAGGTCTGGCTAATGATCTTGATCTTCTTGGTGATAATAATTCCTGAATATTTAAATTAAAATGAGAAGCAACTAAATTTTGAATAAGTTCAACATTTATTTGTTTATTATTAGAATTTATAAAATCTTTCAAAATCTTTTTACATTCATAAATATTTGGAGATTTTGTATTAATTTTACTAAAAGCCAAAATCCTGTTTAGTGCTCCAACCATCTCTCTAATACTAGATGTAACTTCTGTTGCTAAAAATTTAAAAACTTCGTCACTTAAGTCATAATTTTCTCTAAAATTTACTTTAATTTCTTGAAATTTGCTTTTTAATATCTTTATTCGTAGTTCCAAATCCGGCGGTTGGATATCAATCACCAAACCTCCTGACATACGAGATCTTATTCTTTCTTGTATTCTATCAAGATTAGAAGGGGGCCTGTCTGAAGAGATTACTATTTGAGAACCTTTTTCAATCAAAGCATTAAAAGTATGAAAAAATTCTTCTTGCATTGCTTCTTTTCCGTTTACAAATTGAATATCATCAATAATAAAAATATTTGCTGCCCTAAAAAAATCTTTAAATTTAACCATTTCATTTTTTTTGATAGATCTAATAAAATGATACATAAATTTTTCAGCAGAAATGAACATTGCTTTTTTTGTATTTCCAACTTCTAATCCAATAGCATTTAATAAATGAGTTTTTCCCATTCCAACTGGGCTATAAATAAACAACGGATTATAGTGTGCGGACTGCACACATACTTTTCTAGCTGCTGTATAAGCAAGTTCATTGCTTTCACCAACTATAAAATTATCAAATCTATTATTTGGGCTAAATCGATTATAATTTAAAAAGGAATTTTCTATTGATGTAATAGTACTTTTTTTTGAAAAAATATTTGAATCAGATTTTTCTTGAGTTTCTTCAATAGAAAACTCTAATCTCTGAATACTTTTTTTAAATGTTTTAATTACATCTAATATTTTATCAGCATATCTAGAAACTATCCAATCTCTTACGAACCTAGTAGGAACAGACAAAACGACATAGTGATTAAATTCCTTTTTAAGATTTACATTTTTTATCCAACTTTCATATATATCGCTTCCAAAAGTTCTTTTTAATTTTTGAAGAATATCAATCCAATTGAGTAAATTTTCCTCTTTAGCCAAAAGGATACTTGATGCTTGTTTTGATAAAATTTCCGTCATAAAGAATTTAATTTCGAAAAATAGTTTTAATTTTTTTTTAACTTGCATGCAATACTTTTTAGGTTGTATTGTAAAATTTTACTTCTTTAAGAAGTTGTATTTCAAAAAAAAATTTTTAGGTTGCATAGATAAATTTTTTTAGATTTATTTAGAAAAAAAATTTTTTTAAATAATACAACTTTGAATATATTAACTAGATGTAGTTTTTTTTTTAGATATTATTCTTTATTTAGTGATAAAAAAAATTCTTCTTAAAAATTATCAACTCTTAATTGACTAATATTTTATTTTTTTTTTGAATTATTAATTTTATTTGCAACTCTAGAAATTTTTCTTGACGCAGTTTTTTTGCTAACTATGCCAGTTTTAGCTATTTTCATCAATTGAGAGTGGAATTTTGGTAAAAAACTTTTAGCTTCTTTAATTTTTCCCGTTTCAAGATAGACTGACATTTTTTTTATAGCTGCCTTGTATTTACTTTTTCTTATTCTATTTACTATAGTTTGCACTTCAGTTCTCTTTGTCCGTGCTATAGCTGATTTTGTATTTGGCATAAAGTGGTGAATATATATCTTTTTGCCACATATCGGTCAATACCAATATATTGTCAAAAAACTTCACATGTGATCTATTAAAATTAAATGCAAACCTATCGTACAAATAAAAATAAGGTTGTTTCCAAAGTTTTTGACGATGTTTTTGAAAAATATGACATTATGAATGATTTAATGTCCTTAGGGATTCATAGATTATGGAAAAAAACTTTCATCAATTGGTTGAATCCACAAAAAAATAGCAAATTAATTGATGTTGCTTCAGGAACTGGAGATATAGCCAAATTATTTCTAGATAAAGTTGATTATAAAAGTAGCGTTTGTTGCGTAGATGAAAATAAAGATATGCTTGAAATAAGTAAGAAAAAATTGGGTAAAACAACTAATGTAAAATGGTACTGTAATAATGCAGAAAATCTACCATTTAAAAATAATGAATTTGATTATTACACTATAAGTTTTGGAATAAGAAACATAAATAATGTCAATAATGCTCTTGGGGAAGCGTTTAGAGTTTTGAAACCAGGAGGGAGATTGTTGTGTCTAGAGTTTTCAAAAGTTAAAAATGAAATTTTAAATCAATTTTATAAAATTTACTCAAAAACAATACCAAAAATTGGAAAATTAGTAGTTGGTAAATCGGAACCATACGAATATTTGATTGATAGCATAGAAGAATTTTATTCTCAAAAAGAATTACTAGAATTGATTAAGAAAAACAATTTTACAAACTTGTCATACAGAAATTTAAGTGGAGGAATTGTAGCTATTCACTCGGCTTGGAAAATATAAGAAAATGTTTAAAAAATTATTTATGTTATTTAAAATTGGAAGAAAACTCTCAACTTCTGGAGCTATCTCGTCCATTTACGAAATTTATGATCCTCCACTTACAATCAAAATACTTTTTTTTGTTATCGGATTTAATTTAAGCGAAAAAAAAATTAATAAAAATTTATCGTCCGGAAAAAAACTTTGTAATGCACTTCAAGAAATGGGAACAACTTTTATTAAATTAGGCCAATTTTTGTCAACTAGACCTGACATAATCGGTAAAGATATTGCTGATGAATTAGAGAAACTTCAGGATAAATTACCAGCTTTTAATATTCTCGAAGCAAAAAATATATTAAAAAAAGAACTAGAACAGGAAAATTTTGATCAAATTAAAAATCTCTCTGAACCTATTGCGGCAGCTTCAATCGCACAAGTACACTTTGCCACAATTAATGATTCTGGCAAAAGCATTGAAGTCGCCATCAAAATTTTGAGACCTAATATTGAAAAAATATTTAATGAAGAACTAGACGCTATAATGCTTTTGGCCTATATCACCGAAAGTTTTGCTAAAAAAACGAAAAGACTAAAATTAGTTGAAATTGTTCAGTTGTTACGTGAAATAACAAATGTTGAGATGGATTTAAGATTTGAAGCAGCAGCTGCTAATGAGCTTAACGAAAACACAAAAAATGATATAGGATTTAAAGTTCCCAAAATTTATTGGAATCAAACAAGTAAAAAAGTTTTATGTTTAGATAAAATTAATGGCATTTCAATAAGAGAAGTTGAAAATTTAAAATCATTAAATGTTGATGTAAAAAAACTTGCAAAAGATGTAATTCAACATTTTTTAAGACATGCGGTCAGGGATGGTTTCTTTCATGCTGATATGCATCAAGGAAATTTATTTGTTACAAAAGATGGAAGCATCGTGCCAGTTGACTTTGGAATAATGGGTAGACTAGATAAAAATAACAGAAAATATTTAGCTGAAATATTATATGGATTTATTAAAAGAGATTATAAGAAAGTAGCTGAAGTCCATTTCTTAGCAGGACTAGTTTCTAAAAAAGTATCAAAAGATGAATTCGCACAAGCATTACGTTCTATTGGAGAACCAATTTTTGGTCAGTCTGCGAAAAATATATCTGGTGGGAAACTATTAGCTCAACTCTTTGAAATTACTGAAAAATTTAACATGCAAACACAAATACAACTTTTACTTCTACAAAAAACTATGGTTGTTGTCGAAGGAGTTTCTAGAAAACTGGATCCCAATACAAATATATGGAACATTTCGAAACCTATATTGGAAGAATGGTTAAGAGAAGTAAAAGATCCAATTAATAAGGTCGGTGAAATTACAAATGAAGCTTCTGAGATACTTAAAAGATTACCTGATTTACCCATAATTATGGATAAAGCAAATGATGTTATGACTTTAATTGCAGAGGGTAAATTTAATCCAAATTCATTAGCATATCAAAGCTTAAGAGAAGAAAAATTAAAGCTAGAATTAATGCGCAATAAGATATTGGGAGGAGTTTTAGTACTTGTAATTTTTGTTCTCATAGTATTCAAATGATCAACTTATGAAAAATTCACTCACTAAGAAAAAAATTATTTTAATTATTGGAGGTGGAATAGCTGCATATAAATCTCTTGATTTAATTCGTTTATTAAAGAAGCAAGAATGTGAAGTAAAAGTTGTTCTGACTGAATCTGGAAAAAAATTTGTTACGCCCCTATCGATTTCGTCACTCTCTCAAAACAAAGTTTTTCATGATATTTTTGATAGTGAAAAAGAGGCTGAAATGGACCATATATCATTATCAAGATGGTGTGATTTGATCTTATATGCACCAATCACAGCTAACTCTATTGCAAAACTTGCTTACGGAAGAGCTGACGATTTAGCATCTGCCTTAATATTAGCTTCCAATAAAAAAATAATATTAGTTCCAGCAATGAATGTTAGAATGTGGCTTCATAAGTCTACTCAGAACAATATAAATAAGTTATTAGACTTTGGGTATTTGTCTATAGGACCTTCTTCTGGTGAAATGGCCTGCGGAGAGTATGGAGAAGGCAAAATGTCATCTCCCGAAGAAATAAATGAATTTCTAAAAAATTACTTTTTTGAAAGAAATATTGTAAAAAACAAAAATTTGAAAGCACTTGTCACAGCTGGACCAACAAAAGAATATATCGACCCTGTTAGATTTATTACAAACAACTCAAGTGGAAAACAAGGATACGAAATTGCTAAAGCGCTAGCAAAATATGGTGTGAAAACAACATTAATATCAGGACCTTCTAAATTAAAAAAACCTGAAAATGTAAAAATTGTAAAAGTAGAATCTGCTGATCAAATGTATAAAGAAACAAAAAAAAACTTACCCGTTGATATAGCTGTATGTACGGCCGCAGTAACTGATTTTAAACCAGAAAAATATGAAAAAATAAAAATAAAAAAAAATAATATAAATATAAATTTTAAAAGAAATATAGATATATTAGAATTTCTATCAAAAAATAATTCTCAAAGACCAAGGTTAGTAATTGGTTTTGCAGCTGAAACAAACGATATCATAAAATTTGCAAAAGAAAAAAGAAATAAAAAATACTGCGACTGGATTATAGCAAATGATATCTCAAATCCGGAAATTGGATTTAATTCTGAATTTAATGCTGTATCAATAATTGATAATAATAAAATTGAAAAAATTGAGAAAAATCTGAAATCTTATATAGCAAATAAAATAGCTAAGAAAATAATTAATAATTTTACCCAATAATATTTATGGTAAAAATATTAGTCAAAAAGTTTAATAAAAACGTAAAGCTTCCTACATATAAAACTGCTGGATCTTCTGGTATGGATCTTGTAGCAAATAATAAAAAAAAATTAACTATTAAATCTGGGACAAGCGCAATAATTCCAACTGGTATTGCTATTGCAATTCCAAAAAATTATGAAGTTCAAATACGACCAAGATCAGGTCTAGCTGCAAATAAATCTATTTCTGTTTTAAATACGCCAGGTACAATTGATTCAGATTATAGAGGTGAAATAAAAATTATCTTAATAAATTTTGGTAAAAAATCTTTTGTGGTAAGGGCTGGTGATCGAATTGCGCAAATGATATTATCCCCTGTGGCAAAGGGCAACCTTAGTGAAGTTAAAAATCTTCCTAAAACAATGAGAGGCAAGCGAGGATTTGGTTCTACAGGTAAATAAAAAATTGCAATGAAATTTACAAAAAACCAAATAGAAAGATATTCAAGACAAATAATTTTAAAAAAAATTGGCGCAATTGGACAAAAAAAACTTTTCAAATCTAGCATTTTAATAGTTGGGGCTGGAGGTCTTGGTTCTCCCGTCGCAATTTATTTGGCTGCGTTAGGTATAGGAAAAATTGGAATTATTGATAAAGATCGTGTTGAAATATCTAATCTTGCAAGACAAATTATTTTTACAACTGATGATATTAAAAAAAATAAGTCATCTGTGGCGATTAAAAAGTTAAAGAAGATCAATCCTCATATACAACTTGAATCATTTAATGATAATCTGACAAAAAAAAATATTAATCAAATAGCAAAAAATTTTCAAGTAATAGTTGATGGAAGTGATAATTTTCGAACACGTTTTTTAATTAATGATTATTGTTTAAATAACAGAAAAATTTTAGTTTCTGGTGCAATAAGTAAATTTGATGGCCAAGTTTATACTTTTAACTTCTTAAAAAAAAATTCGCCTTGTTTGAGATGTTTTATTCCTGCAATGCCAACTAATCTAGATGTTGATAATTGTGAATATGAGGGCGTTTTAGGACCTCTGGCTGGCATAATTGGTAGTATTCAAGCTAATGAAGCCGTTAAAGAAATTCTTAAAATTGGAGATTCGCTTTGTGGGTATATACTAATTATTGATGCTTTAAAGCTTACATTTAGAAAAATAAAACTTGCTAAACGTTCCAATTGTTATTGTAATGAAAGAAACAAATAAAATTAATTCTTTTTTTCAAATTTTATCTATTTTTACTATATTATCTTTTTGTAGTTCTTTTGCAGATGAAAATATAAATTTTTTATCTTTAAAAAATAATAAAGTTAATTTAAGACAAGGTCCATCTTTTGAATACCCAATTAAATTAGCTTATAAAAAGAAATATTTACCAGTAATCATACTTAGCAAATCAGAAACTTGGCGAAAAATTAAAGATTTTGAAAATAATACTGGATGGATACATATATCTCAATTATCTAAAAAAAAATCAGCGATTAATATTAAAAACAACTCTATTCTTTACAAAAAGCCAACCATTTTTTCAAAGCCCATAGCTAAATTAGAAACAGGAAGATTGGTGCTTATAAAAAAATGTAAAATCAAGTGGTGCAAAATTACTTCCGGAAAATATAATGGATGGATAGAAAAAAACTATTTGTGGGGAAAAATTAATTAAAATCTTTAAATTTTACTTTAAATCAAAACGATCTAAATTCATTACTTTTGTCCACGCAGATATAAAATCAGCAATAAATTTAGGTTTTGAATCCTCGCATGCATAAACTTCTGCTAATGCTCTTAGTTGTGAATTGGATCCAAATATAAGATCAGCACGAGTACCAGTCCACTTTACTTTATTTGTTTTACGGTCTTTTCCTTCAAATAAATCTTCTGCTTTTGAAACTGCTTCCCATTTTGTTCTCATATCTAACAGGTTAACAAAGAAATCATTTGTAAGTACTTCTGGTTTTTTTGTGAATACTCCATGTTTTGATTTATCAAAATTTGTATTTAATACACGCATACCGCCAACAAGAACTGTCATTTCAGGTCCGGTAAGTTTCATTAGTTGTGCCTTATCAACTAACATTTCTTCTGTTGAAACAGTAGGTTTTTTTCCTGATCCATTAGATGTTTTTATAATATAGTTTCTAAATCCATCAGCTTTTGGTTCAAGTAAACCAAAAGAATATACATCAGTTTGATCTTGTGATGCATCACCACGGCCTGGTGTAAATGGGACTGTTGCCTTGTGACCAGCTTTTTTGGCTGCATTTTCAATTCCTACACAACCACCTAAAACAATTAAATCAGCCATCGAAACCATTTTACTCTTAGTATTAAAACCTTTTTGTATCTTTTCTAAAGTTTTAAGAACTTCGGATAGTTTAGATGGATTATTTACTTCCCAATCTTTTTGAGGCTCAAGTCTAATTCTTGCTCCATTAGCCCCACCTCTTTTATCCGAACCTCGAAAAGTAGATGCTGATGCCCAAGCTGTAGAAACTAACTGCGAGATGGAAAGTCCTGATTTTAATATTTTTGTTTTAAGAATATTAATATCCTTATTTTTAAGTTTGTATTTAACTTTTGGAATAGGATCTTGCCAAATTAGTTGTTCTTTTGGAACTTCTGGACCTAAATAACAAGCACGAGGCCCCATATCACGATGAGTAAGCTTAAACCAAGCTCTCGCAAATGCATCTGCAAATTCATCTGGATTTT
>CACLLG010000025.1 GCA_902607735.1 uncultured Pelagibacteraceae bacterium
GGAATAGCCAATGACAAATATGGATCCAAAATTGTAATTATTTTTTCTCTAATTGGCTTAATACTTTCTTCAACTATTATTCTATTTACCTTTTCAGTATCAACATTCTTTTTTCTTGCAGCGATTAATGGTTTATTTATCGGACCAATACAATCAGCAAGTCGTGTAGTAATAACATCTATGTTAAATAAAAATAACCAAGGTAAAGGATTTGGTTTATTTGCCACATCAGGTAAATTAACATCCTTCGTAGGTCCTTTGTTAGTAAGCACAGTTACTTTTTTAACAGCTAGTCAAAGAATGGGATTTTCGGCCGCTATAATATTACTATTATCTGGATTAATTATTTTACTAAATATTAGAAAAATTAGTTAATAAGATTTTTTGAAATTAGAGGTTTATAATATGAACATTTATAAGTATCACTTATATCTTTATAACCACAGTCTTTTAACAAGGAAGATATATATAACTTGTAATCATTGTTCCTTGGTAGTTTTTCAAGTTTTTTATTTTGAAGATTAAATTTAAAATTAGATCTAATTGATTTTATTCCACTAATCATAATTAAAGTTATGTTATCACTAAGTAAGTAATATGCATAATCTTCAGGAAAAACTGGTAAATTATAGTATGAACCCAGCTCCTTAACTTTTTTGGGAAACCAGTCGTAGGTGATTAAGGGACTAATTTTTCCTGTATCATTATATAAAATATATAAATCTTGTGGATAATCTTCAATATAATTGAACTCAACTCCTTTGGCTAAAACAGCTTTCTCTCTAGTTTTAAAGTATAAGGTAAATTTATCATCATGAGAAATCATTGTACCAATATTAAAAACTTCCTCGAAATTTTCTTTGACTGGAAGAATTTCATCGGAATTTACTTTAATATTAAATAATAGAAAAAATAATAGAAAAAATAATAACAATTTATTCATGCACTAAAAGTAATTTTTAACTGTGTAATTAGATTGTTTAAATTGTGACTTAATTTAAGCTTAGTATAAATTTTTTCAAAGCAGACAAAAGTTTTTCATCATATTCAACCATATGATCGCCATATTCTTGCGAATAAAAAAATTTAGGTTCGTTTGCTAGTTCATACATTTTTTTACCCATATCATATGGAACTATTTTATCAACTGTACCGTGCATAATTAAAATTGGAATTAGAATATTTTTTATTTTCTTTTCACTTTCAAATTTGTCCTTGAGCAAGAGACTAACCGGAAAAAAGGGGTAGTATTTTTTTCCCATATTTACCATGGAGGTAAAGGGAGATTCCAAAATAACACCTGCATAATTTTTATTTTGCGCAACCTCTACCGCAATACCTGTACCTAATGACTCTCCATAAAGTATAATATTTTTTTCTTCTATACCTCTCTTTTTAAGCCATCTAATAGCACTTTCAGCATCTTCGTATAAACCTATTTCGTTCGGCTTTCCTTTGTTTCCATTAAATCCTCTCCAGGCTATTATTAAAAAATTTAAATTTAAATCTTTAAAATGATTAAGCTTATAAGTTCTATTTTCTAATGAACCTGCATTACCATGAAAAAACAAGATCGTTTTAGAATTTTCTATATTTCCGTTGTAAAACCACCCCACAAGATCTATTTTATCGTTTGTGGTAATTCTAACTTTTTCAATTCCAGAAGGCTCTTTTGGTTCCTGATCTTTGAGATAATTGTTTATCGAAGGATGATATAAGAGATTTCCTTGAAAAAAAAACAAAACAACCACCAATAAGACGTAAAAACATACTAATGCTAATATAGTTGTTGTAAAAAAGTTCATAAATTCATTAAAAAATTCATTTTTCTTCTTTAAAATTTAACCTATCATAAGCTTTTGGAAAATCATGATAAAAGAATTTGCAATGAAAGATATATTAAATGCAGTAAATAGCTTTACTGAAATAAAGAAAAAAAAGAGTAAAATTCTTGAAAAAAATGATTCAAAACGAAAAGATGCTACCTTAATTCTTAACAATCAAGCAAAATCAAATAAAAGCGAAATCCTTGTTCTTGATCAAATGATTGAATAGAATACTAGAACTTTTAATAGGGAAAATTAAATGATTATTCAGTGTAAAAGTTGTTCCAGAAAATTTGTCGTGAAAGACATTGATATTCCTAAAGAAGGAAGAACGGTGCAATGCGGATATTGCTCAGTTACCTGGCATCAAACACCTGTTTCATTAAAAGCCGAAACTATCAAAAAACAAAAAATCACAAAACCTGTAGTAGAAAATAATGAAAGTCCTTCAATAGATAGTATAAAAGCATCTGATGGTAAAACTTATAAATTTTTAGGAAGTCAATGGGCTGAATTACTTCCTTCAGGAAAAACTGGATTATTTGCAAGAAGAAAAATTTCTCAAGAACTTGATGAAGTTACAGGAAGAAAAGAAAAAAAAATTGTTAAAAAAAGAAAAAAAAAACTTGAAGAAGTTGACCCTTCTTCTGAAAGTTTTGATGTTGAAAAAAAATTGCCAGAAATTTATAAACCAAAAGAAGGACTTGGATTTTTTGGCTTAATTTTTCTATTAATAATTATTGGATTTTCTGCAATTGGAATATTAAAAACATTTGAAAACGATTTAATAAGCAACTTTCCAGAAATGGAATATGTTTATTTGTTATTGGACGAACAGTTAGTGTATGTTTCTGAAACTATCAAAAACATAATTGTAATAATTCAAGATTTAGTTAATTCTTATTAATCTTGTATTTTTCTAATAGAACGTAAAGAATCCAAAATTAGAAGATACAAACAAAATAAAACTATAATCCAAAAAGGAAGGCCCTTCCAAAATCCAGCTAAACCAGTACTTATGCTCCAGGCTAAACCAATTACAAATATTGCAACAAGTGCTATACCTAAAAAAATTGTAAATTTTTCAGTTAATTTCATAATTATTATTTAATCACTTTTTTATTTTATTTGTCAACCAACTTGCGTTTCTAAATAACCTTTCATCATCATATAAAGATGAAACTAGTTGTACACCAATTGGAAGGCCATTTTTCCCTTGAAGCAATGGTAAGTTAATACTAGGCATTCCACAATAAGTCCAAACCGTACAGAATATTGGATTGCCAGTAAATTCTAAACCCTTAGGTGCTTCGCCTGTTGATGAAGGAGTTAAGATTGCATCATAATCATGAAAAAATTGTTTAAAGTAAGTATTTGCTGTATCTATTTTTGATAGTGCATCATTATATTCAACTGAAGTATATTTCATTCCCCTTTCAATAGCCTCTACAATTTTATCACTTAATTTATTTTTAGAAGATTTATATTCTTTAGAAAAAGAAGCAGCCATGTCTGATTCCATAATTATTTTATGCCAGTCAGGAATGCCTTTGAAACCTTCTGGAAGTTCAACCTCATCTATTTTACCTTTTAATTTATTTTTTATTTCATCTTTTATTTCTTCAAAACCCTCTTTTGCATCTTCCTCTAATTTATCCATAAAAGGTAATTTGATATAGGCCAACACTGGTTCCATTGGAGGTTTTTGCTGACAAGCAGCTAATAATTTTGGTTTAGGATTCAAAGATGTATCAGGATCTTGTCTATCATAACCAATGAGCTGTTCGCTAATTAATGCAGCATCCTCTACAGAGTTGGAAAAAACTCCTATCTGATCTAATTTTCTAGATACTTGTAATACCAAGTGTCGTGAAATTAATCCTCTTGTAGGTTTATACCCTACTACACCACAGTAAGAGGCAGGTCTAATTACTGATCCATTAGTTTGACTGCCAACAGCAAGTGGGACCATATGTGAGGCTACAGCTGCAGCGGAACCACTTGATGATCCGCCAGGAGTTCTATTAAGATCATGTGGATTTTTAGTTTTTCCAGGTGAATAATACGCAAGTTCACATGTTACAGTCTTGCCCATAATAACCGCTCCTGCCTGTTTTAATTTTGAAACAACCGTACAGTCATTTAAACTTGGATTTTTCTTATGAATCTCAGTGCCATCAGTTGTAGGCATATCTGCTGTATCAAAAATATCTTTAATTCCAACTGGAACACCATGAAGGTCACCATGATTTCCTGATTGATGGAGCAAATCTAATTTTTTTGCTTGAGTAATTGCAAGTTCTTCATCGAAAAACTCCCAAGCTTCTACATCTTTTTCTTTTTTTTTTATTTCTTTTATGTAATTTTTTACAAGTTCTTCTGATGTAATTTCGCCCTTTTTAATAGATTTAACCATTTCTACTACGGAAGTATTAAGTGCAGACATTAATTCTATTTAGCAATACCAAAAAAGTAATCTGGTAAATATAATGCTATCCCCGGAAAATTATACATAAGAATCATTGTGAATATTACTATGGCTAAATAAGGCATGATGCTTTTAAATATTTCTATTAATTCAATCTCATCTCCAACCACACCCTTCAAATAATAAGCTGCCATAGCCATGGGTGGAGTCAGAAAGGAAGTTTGAAGGTTTAAAGCAACTAGCATGGCAAAAAAGTATGGGTTGACACCAAATGCATCAAGCATAGGCAAAAAAATTGGAACAAAAATAATTAATATTTCTGTCCATTCTAAAGGCCAACCAAGTAAAAAAATTATTAACTGAACTAGAACAAGAAATTGCCAAGGCTCCAAGTTCATAGCAAGAATCCAATGTTCAATTATTGCATGACCACCTAGATATGAAAAAACCGAGGCAAAAGTCCAAGAACCAACAAATAACCAACAAACCATGGCTGTTGTTTTGGCTGTTAAGAAAATCGATTGTTTCAATGTTTTCCAATTAAGTGCTCTGTAACAAAAAGCTAAAAACAATCCTCCAAACGCACCGATTGCAGCAGCTTCTGCTGGAGTTGCTAATCCGAGTAAAATTGAGCCAAGTACTGTTAAAATTAATAACGCTAGAGGAACAAAAGAAGTTAATAGTTGAAGTAAAATAACTCTCGTTGGTGGAACTTCTTCTTCCATAGGTTTTGGTGCAAGACTTGGATTAAAAAACGCACGAGTAACAACATAAATCATATAAAAACCAGCTAATAAAAAACCAGGAAAAATTGCTGCTGCGTAAAGTCTCAACGGAGATAATTCAGCTATAGCCGCATAAACAATAAGCATAATACTTGGAGGAATTAATATTCCTAAAGTTCCGCCAGCACAAATTACTCCTGATGCAAAACCTCTATGATAACCAGCTTTAACCATGGCTGGGAAAGCTAGTAGTCCCATTAATGTAACAACTGCTCCAATGATTCCACTAGCAGTCGCAAAGATTGCACAAGTAGCAAGCGCTGCTACTGCCATTGATCCTGGAAGATGTCGCGTAGCCAATTGTAAACTAAAAAATAATCGATTAACAATATTTGCACGCTCAACAACATAACCCATAAATAAAAATAGAGGTATGGCAACCAAAACATCATTTTCCATTACAGAATAGGTATTTTGATTAAGTAAATAAAAAATTTGATTATTAAATAAATTGTCTGCTTGGAAGTAAGCGTAATAACCAAAACCCACGCCCATAGCAATAAGTGTAAAAGCTATAGGAAAGCCTAATAAAACTAGAAAGATAAACAGTGAAAGCATTAACATAGCTACTTGTGGATCAGTCATTTAATTGTCCTTCCCCAATGCTTTTTTTCTTCTTAGTTCTTCTTCTTGTTGTTTAATTAAATCTTCTTCAGTTTCTCTGACATCTTCATGTCTTTTCATCCATGTGCCATTTCTAATACAAAGAATACATCTCATAGATTCTGAAATCCCTTGTAAAATTAACAATCCTCCAGCAAGAGGTATTAGAGATTTAAAAAAATAAATCTGAATTCGAGCAGGGCTATTCCAACTAACTTCTTTATATCTCCAAGAATCACCAGCTATTTCATAACCAAACCAAACTAAAGCCAACATCCCGGGAAAAAAGAAAAATACATAGAGTATTAAATCGATCCATGCCTGTGCTTTAACGGGGAATAATCTATATAAAACATCACCTCTTACATGAGCATCTTGTGCTAATGCATATGCTCCAGCCATTAGAAAAAGCCCGCCATACATTTGCACCATCATATCAAACGCCCAAACTGTTGGAGCGTTTAAAACATAGCGCACAAAAACTTCATAGGTTACAGAAAGAGTCAAAATAAGAATACACCAACCGAAAGCTCGGCCAATCCATATACTTAAACTTTCAAAGAAATAAATAAATTTTTCCACGAACCCCTCTAACTGCGAAATAGTCTATATAAAACTACATAAAACTCAATAAGAAAGGGCGGCCTTTTGGACCGCCCTTAATAATATATCAACTTAAATATTTAAATTGCTTTTGCTGGATCACCGAAGTGATGTTTGTAAGCCATTCCATAATCAGGCTGGTTAAGCAATAGATATGCCATAACTTTTTTAGCATATACTTTTTGTGATTCAACAACTTCTTTAAAGAAAGCATCTTTCTTTGAAAATTTGTCCGTAATCACATCCCAAGCCTTTAACTGATCTTGCATAACACCGTCTGGCGTTCTGTAAACGTTAACACCAAGCTTGTTTTTTAATTTAACAAGGTCATCAGCATATCTTAACGTGTTGTGCCAGAAAAAGTTAGAGTTTTCAGCTTCAGAAGCATACTCAAGAATTTTTTGTAATTCTGGAGCAAGACCATCAAATTTTTTCTTGTTAAATGTGACCTCAAAAGCTTCTTGCGATTGGTGAAAACTTGCTAAGTGATAATGTTTTGATACATCTTGCATACCAAAGTCACTATCAGAAGTTGGGTTATTAAACTCAGCAGCATCAATTAATCCGCTCTTCATTGCTGGCTGAATTTCTCCACCAGGTAATTGAACAACTGACATTCCCATTTCTCCTAGAACGTCTGCAGCTAATCCCACAGTACGATATTTCAAACCTTTCATTTGAGCTGATTTTTTAATTTGCTCTTTAAACCATCCGAGTGGTTGAGCAGGCATTGGGCTATTAAAGAAACTAACAAGATTTAATCCTAAACTTCCCATCAGTTTATTGAATAGTTGCATACCACCTCCGTACTGTATCCAACCTAGCAGCTCTTGTGCACTCCAACCCCAACATGGGCCTGTACCGAAAAGAGAAGCAGCAGGTGATTTACTGTACCAATATGCTGGTACATAGTGGGCTCCATCTAGAACTCCTCTGTGAACAGCATCTTGCATTTGACTAGTTTTCACTACAGAATTTACTGGTAGTAGATCGATTTTTAAACTACCGCCCGCCATATCGTTAACTCTTTTAACGTATGCCTGAGCATTCTCTAGGAAAATTCCTCCACCCCAAGCAGCTTGTACTTTTAAAGTAGTTGCAGCTTTAGCGATTGAAGGCATAGCCAGCGTTGCAGCAGCAACAGCACCTGTTGCAGCAGCAGCTTTAAAGAATTTACGTCTTGAAGGAGTTTTAACTCCTTTTAACGTTTTGTCTTTTTTTGACATATAGTTTTCCCTCCTAATTGTCGTTTAGTTAATTAACTTAAAGAAATTAGACCACATAAAGACCATCGAGTCTTGTAAATTGTTAATTAAATTTCCTTATAAATATTTTGATTTGTCTAATAATTTATATAAATACAACGAAGAGTTGTGATTAATTTATAGCATTTATGCATTTTCCAGTTTTGAAAAATTCATCAATATTACTGATAGCAAGATCCGCCATCGCCACTCGAGTTTTTTTAGTAGCGCTTCCTAGGTGAGGTAAAACAAAAACATTAGGCAAATTTAAATATTCTGGATGAATGTTGGGTTCGCCATTATAAACATCCAAACCCAAAGAAAAAATTTTTCCTCTTTTTAAAGCTTTAACCATTGCTTCATCTTCGATCATATCACCTCTTGCACTATTGGAAATTACTGCACCATCAGGAAAATATTCTATAGTTTTTTCGTTAATAATATTTTTTGTTTCTTTTGTAGCTGGGCAATTAATTGAAAAAAAATCTGAAACAGACAATAAACTTTCGAGTGATTTATGATAAATAGCATCTTTTTCTAAATCTTTGTTCAATCTATTTCTATTGTAATAATGAATTTTCATTCCAAATGTTTTTGCTATTTTAGCAACTGCACGTCCTATTCTACCCATACCTAAAATTCCTAACCTTGAACCAGTTAATTGTTTCCCTATTAAAAAATTAGCTGACCATGTCCAATCTTTTTTTTTAACCCATTCTATTCCTTCTTTGGCTCTTCTGGCAGCACCCAAAAGTACAAGAATCGCTATTTCTGCTGTTGCGTCAGTCAAAACATCTGGCGTGTTCGTAACAATAATATTTCTTTTTGTTGCAGCCTCAACATCAATATTTCCAAAACCAACTGCAAAATTGGAAATAATTTTAACTTGATCTGAAAGTTTTAAAATAATATTTGCATCCAATTTATCAGTAATTGAAGACAATATTCCATCACAATCTTTGCTTTTGTCTATTAGTTCATTTTTTGTTAATAATTTATCTTGCGTATTTAATTTTACACTAAAAATCTTTGATGCATATTCTTCACTTGATTTTATAAGCTTTCTAGTAATTAATATCTTCTTCATAACTTTCTCAAGACTTCAGGTTGAGGACCACCTGTGTACCAATCAATAATTTCAACTGTATGTAAAATTGGGATCTTTGTTCCATTTGCAATTTGTGTAATACATCCAATGTTTCCGGTCGTAATAAATTGGGGTTTTATTTTTTCAATATTTAAAATTTTATTTTTCAACAGTCGTTTAGCTATATCACTTTGGAGTAAGTTATAGGTTCCAGCTGATCCGCAACACAGATGACCTTCCGGAATATCCAATACTTCATTTCCCGTTTTTTTTATTAAATTTTTTGGAATATCATGAATTTTTTGTCCATGTTGCATTGAACACGCTGAATGATAAGCAATTTTGTATGCTTTATTATTTTCTTTATTATTAATAAAATTGAGTTTAACATTTTCATCTAAATACT
>CACLLG010000026.1 GCA_902607735.1 uncultured Pelagibacteraceae bacterium
TTTAAAATCCTTATGAGTGGTAACATATTTTTCTATTTCATCTCTAATTTTTTTAAGCTGTTCAACAGTAGTGTTATATTGCAAAGTAATAACCCAGCTAATTATCCAGTTAGTTGTTTCGCTTATATTAATGACGGCATTTTCTGCAAATTGAAAGTTTGGAATAATAGCTATTGATTTATCAAATTTTCTTACAACAGTTGATCTGAACCCTATCCGCTCTACAATTCCTTCTATAATATCTTCAACAATTATCCAGTCACCAACTTTAAATCTTTTTTCTACTAATACCAAAATCCCTGATATTAAATTCTTAAATAAATCTTGAGCTCCTAATGCTACCGCAACACCAAACAAACCTAGCCCAGCAATTATTGGCCCAATTTTTATTCCCCATAGTTCTAAAACCGCTGCAGCACCCAAAATAATAATTAATATTTTAAAAGCTTTAACTATCCAACCAATTAACTCTTTTGTTAAAAGTTTTTCTAATCCTCCCAGGAGATAGCTAACTGGTTGGATAAATTGATGTATTAACCAAAAAATTAAAATTGTGATAAGTGATTTGTTTAAATTATCTATAAATGACTGGGACTCTGGAGAAAATTCCAAATAATAACTTGCAATAAAAAAACCTATAACGATTGGAAAAAATCGTGCTGGGCCTTCCATGGCTTGAACAAAAGTATCATCTAATTTGTTGGTAGTTTTTTTTGCTATTTTTTTTAAACGACCTATTATTATTTTACTGATAAAGCCTCTAAATAATAAAAAGATTAAAAAAATTCCCAGACCAATTAATATTTGAAAAATATCTACGCCCAGAATCCCCTTTTCCCAGACCTCAACAAACAAAGCTGAAAAATTTTCTAGCATATCCATAATTTACTTAATTTTATTTAACAAAAATTCTTCTTCTCCTGGATTAAAAATAAATACTTTTTTCCATTTAATCTGTTTTAATACTAATAATACCTTCTCGCTTATACACATTAGATTAGATTGAGTCACTACGTTTAAAAGTGAATATTTATTTATTAGATTAAATAAATTTTTTGCACTCTTTGAGGAATAAATAAAAATAACATCAGGTGGTTTTTTTTCAAAAAAATCTATTGTTTTTTTATCTACCTCCTGAATTGGAATAGAAGTATAATTCGAAATTCTATCTACTGAATATCCTGCGCTAATTAAATCTTTATCTAAATCTTTAGAAATAAATTCGCTACTTAAATAAAGTAATTTTTCTGATTTATTGTCTAAGGTTCGCTTAATTAGTTCAATTAAAGAATCTACTGTTCCTTCAGAAGTATAGGTATTTATAAAACCAACCTGTCTTGCGGTAAGTTCGGTTGCCTTGCCTACACAAAAACATTTGATTTTGGAATTAAATTTTTCCATATTCATAAATTTTATTGCATTTGAACTTGTAAAAATTAAAGCTTGATAATTTAATAAATTAATTTTTCTTGTTTCTAATTTTTCGATTTTAATTACTGGAAGATGTGTCACTATATGACCTAACTTTATTAAGTTTTCAATAAGATATAATGAATCTTCTTTGGGTCTTGTAATAACAATATGCATTTTTAACTTTCTTGTGTTGTAAAATCTGGGCCAGCTTTTTTTAATAATTCTTTACCAACTTTATAGCCAATTTTTTTAGCCTCTTTAAAATGTCCCGAATTTTGAAATTGAAATTTTTTCTTACCATCATTTGAAAAAAGTTCACTCTTTAAAAATATTTTATCATTTGATAATTTAGCTAAACCTCCAATAGCTGTATCACAATCACCCCCTATTGCTTCGAGTAAAGCTCTCTCTGCCTGAATACAACAATATGTCTCTTTGTCATTTATAACTTTTAAAATATTTAAAGTTTTTTGATCATCTTCCCTACACTGCAAAGCAATTGCTCCCTGGCCTATGGCTGGCAACATTTGTTCGATAGTAAAAATTTCTTTAACTTGATCTATTAAATTAAGCATTTGAATTCCCGCTAAAGACAAAACTATAGCATCGTATTCCCTATTTTTTAATTTCGTAATTCTTGTATCAATATTTCCTCTCATTGTAACAATTTCGAGATCATTTCTTAATAAATTTAATTGTGCTTGTCTTCTAAACGAGCTAGTTCCAATTTTTGATTTGGAGCTAAGTTCTTTAAAGGATTTATTTGCAAAACTTAAAAATGCATCTCTTGGATCATTTCTTTTTACTACAGCATTAACACATAATCCATCTGTCATTTTTGTAGGTAGATCTTTTAGAGAATGAACAGCCAAATCTATTTTTGATTCTAATAATTCTTCTTCTATTTGTTTACAAAATACTCCTTTACCTCCAATATCTGATATTCTTTTATTTTGGAATATATCACCTGAAGTTTTTATTATTTTTATCTCAACTGAGTTATCTTCAAATTGTGGATTAGATTTTATCAATAAATTCTTAACGTGGCTTGAGTAAGCTAAAGAAAGCTTACTACCACGAGACCCTATTATAAATTTTTTCTTATCTGTCATTATTAATAATCATTACTTATGTTATATTATTATTTTATATTTATAGACAGATAATCAACATGAAAAAAAAGCTTACTTTTTTGGGAATAGAAACAAGTTGCGACGAAACTGCAGCTTCAGTTGTTCGAGAAAAAAGCGATGGAACTGGAGAGATTTTATCAAATGTTGTTTCCAGCCAAATTCAAGAACATAAAGAATTTGGTGGCGTAGTCCCTGAAATTGCTGCGAGAGCGCATGTTGAAAAAATTGAATTTGTAATCAAAAAAGCAATTAATGAAAGTAATTTAAATTTAAAAAATTTAGATGGAATAGCCGCAACTGCAGGACCGGGTTTGATTGTTTGTTTAACAGTCGGTTTAAATATAGGTAAAGCAATTGCAGGATCTTTAAATAAACCTCTTTTGGCTGTAAATCATTTAGAAGGACATGCGTTGAGTCCAAAAATTAATAAAAAAATCGAATTTCCATATCTGCTGTTACTTATATCAGGAGGACATACTCAGTTTTTACAAGTAAATGGGGTAAACAATTATAAAAGACTTGGAACTACAATTGACGACGCATTGGGTGAAGCTTTTGACAAAACTGCTAAACTTTTGGGAATAGAATTTCCGGGTGGACCAAAAATTGAAGAATGGGCAAGAAAAGGTAATGAAAATTACTTTGAATTACCCAAACCAATTCTTAAAAGAGGTGGTTGTAATTTATCTTTTGCTGGTCTTAAAACTGCAGTTCTAAAAATATCAAAAAATTTGAAAAACAAAGAAGAAAAATATCATTTAGCTGCATCTTTCCAAAAAACCATTAATGAAATTCTTTATGAAAAAACCAACATAGCAATGAAAGAATTTTTAAAAGTTATAAGAAATAAAAAAAACACTTTTGTAATCGCTGGTGGCGTTGCCGCAAATTTATCAATAAGAGAAAACTTAACAAAACTATCAAGAGAAAATCAATTTTCTCCTATTTTTCCTCCAACAAATCTTTGTAGTGATAATGCGGCAATGATTGCCTGGGCAGGTATTGAGCGATTTAAAATTAATTTGGTTGATAATTTAGAATTTCCATCCAAAGCAAGATGGCCCTTGGATAGTTCTGCTCCTTTTTTAAAAGGTCCAGGATTAAAATTATAAATGCAATACTGGTTAATAAAATCAGAACCGAATGTTTGGTCAATTGACCAACAAAAAAAAGCTGGTTCTAGAGGGATAACATGGGATGGTGTTAGAAATTATCAAGCTGCAAACAATTTAAAAAAAATGAAAAAAGGAGATCTTTGCTTTTTTTATCATTCAAATATTGGAAAAGAAATTGTAGGCATAGTCACAGTTATTAAAACAGCTTTTATAGATCCGACAGACAATGACCAGAAATTTTTTGCTATAAAAGTGAAATTCAAAGAACAACTAAAAAAAGCCATTTCTCTTGAAAATATTAAAAAAAATAAGGCTCTTAATCACTTATCTTTAATCAAACAGAGCAGATTATCGGTAATGCCTATAGATTTTAAAAGCTGGAAAATAATTTATAAGATGGGTAAAGTCTAGAAAACTGTTGAAATAATTTCGGGTGAAAAGTGAGAAAAAAAAAGCAGAAAAGAAAGAAGAACAGATCTAGAAGAAGATTAAAAAAAACTCGATCTAGAAGAAGATTGAAAAAAACTCGATCTAGAAGAAGATTAAAAAAAACTAGATCTAAAAAAAAATTAAAAAAAATTAAAAAAGTTAAAAAAACTGAATCAAAAGAATTAATTTTCAAAGTCCCAAAAAAATGGTCAAATAATGCATATGTTGACAAAACTCAATATGAAAAAAAATATAAGTTATCAATAAAAGACAATGAAGGCTTTTGGAAAAAGGAAGGTAAGCGAATCGATTGGATTAAGCCTTATACAAAAATAAAGGATGTAAAATATAGCAAAACGGATGTTAAAATTAAATGGTATTATGATGGAACTCTTAACGCTTCGGCAAATTGTATTGATAGACATTTAAAAGATAAAAAAAATAAAACCGCAATTATTTGGGTTGGAGACGATCCTAAAGACTCCAAACAAATTAGTTACAAAGAACTTCATAATAATGTGTGTAAAGCGGCAAACGCCTTGAAAGAACTTGGTATTAAAAAAGGTGACAGAGTAACTATTTATTTAACGATGATTCCTGAATTGGCATATGTAATGTTGGCATGCGCTAGAATTGGAGCAGTACATTCTATAATATTTGGTGGTTTTTCACCGGACTCAATTGCTGGAAGAATTAATGATTGTCAATCAGATTATATTATAACTGCAGATGAAGGAGTTAGAGGTGGAAAAATTATACCCCTTAAAAAAATTACCGATGAAGCTTTAGAAAGTTGTCCTAATGTAAAAAAATGTATCGTGGTAAAAAGAACAGGCAATGAAGTAAATTGGGTTGAAGATAGAGATGTTTGGTATGACGCAATTACAAAATTAGCATCAAATAACTGTGAACCTGAAGAAATGAGTGCTGAAGATCCATTATTCATTCTTTATACATCAGGATCTACCGGAAAACCTAAGGGAGTTTTGCATACGACAGGTGGATACATGGTCTATGCTTCAATGACACATCAATATATTTTTGATTACAAAAAAAATGATATTTACTGGTGCTCAGCAGATATAGGTTGGGTAACAGGACACAGTTACATCATCTATGGACCACTTTCAAATGGCGCAACAACAATAATGTTTGAAGGTGTCCCTAATTACCCCGATACATCAAGATGGTGGCAGATAGTAGATAAATATAAGGTAAATATTTTTTATACAGCCCCTACAGCATTAAGAGCTCTTATGAGAGAAGGAAAGGAACCAGTTAAAAAAACCAGTAGAAAATCTTTAAAACTTTTAGGTACAGTTGGAGAACCAATTAATCCAGAAGCTTGGTTATGGTATTACAAAGTTATTGGAGATTCTCGATGTCCTATAGTTGACACTTGGTGGCAAACAGAAACAGGAGGAATATTGATTTCTCCTCAACCGGGGGCAATTGATCTTAAACCAGGTTCCGCAACAAAACCTTTTTATGGAATTAAACCTGTCATTGTGGACGAAAAAGGTAAAACCCTAACAGGAGCATGCAGAGGTAGATTGTGCATGGCACAATCATGGCCTGGTCAAATGAGAACTGTATATGGTGACCATCAGAGATTTATAGATACCTATTTTTCACAATTTGATGGAAAATATTTTACTGGTGATGGATGTAGAAGAGATGAAGATGGATATTATTGGATCACTGGAAGAGTCGACGATGTTATAATTGTATCTGGGCACAATCTTGGAACTGCAGAGCTAGAAAGTGCCTTTGTTGCTCATCCAAAAGTTGCTGAAGCTGCTGTTGTTGGCTACCCACATGATATCAAAGGAAATGGACTTTATTGTTATGTAACGCTGAATGCTGAAGAAAAAACTTCGGGAGAATTAGAAAGAGATTTAAAACTTTGGGTTAGAAAACAAATTGGCCCAATTGCAACACCTGATTTAATCCAATTTGCACCAGGTTTACCAAAAACAAGATCTGGTAAAATCATGAGAAGAATATTAAGAAAAATCGCAGCAAATGAACATGATCAACTGGGTGACACAACTACTTTGGCTGATCCAACAGTAGTTCAAAGCTTAGTAGAAAATAGGAAAAATAAATAGTGAATGGCTTAGTTAAAACCTTAATTAAGCCGGATTGGGATGATAATCCAAAAAGATCTGAAATACTTCATGCTGCAAACTTACTTCAGATTGGAGAATTCCAATTAATACAATTAGCCTATAAAGTTTGGTACAAACAAGACCTACCAGAAGAAAAAATAAATAAAATATTTAGTCATTACATGATCTCTGGAATTATACCTATTTGGGTAACATATTATGCTAGAGATATTATAAAAATGGAAAATGCAAATGCTTTAAATAGTTACGAAGAAAAATATCATGTCTATGATCATGAATTTGGAGAATATTTGCAAAATGATCAAAAAAGAAAAAAACGTGGAATTTTTTATGCAGTTATTATTGCAATTGTTTTTATAGGCAGCCATTATATGGCTATTAGTTATGTGCAAAATGAGGGATCTGCTGGTTTTTATCCACCTTATGTAGAAAAACGAGTAGTTTATCCCGAATTATATAAAGATAAAAATAAAGTTATTGATGGAGATTTAAAGAGCAATAACTAATGTTTGATTTTATTCCACAGGAGTATGAAAAATTAGTAAATATTATATTTTTAGTGGTTACAGCGCTAATTGCTAGGCACGGAATAACTTACAGAAAAGAAGATGGGGAAAGAGATTTCGTAAGGCTGCTTTTTGGATGTATCGCAGCTACATACTTTTTTTTAGTTCTTTTTAAAGATGTGTTGGGTTTAATAAGTTTTTAAAGTTTTCCAGGTTTATGCATTACCTGTCCTTCATCTAGTTCTTTTATACTTAAAACTCTTTCATCCTCAGGAAGTTGAAGTTGTTCATTAAGATATAAGGCTCGTTCTTTGACTGAAGAAGATTTAAATTTGTAATTTAAAATTATTGTACCCAAACCTGGTCCAGCAACTGCTTCGTGATCAATCCCAAGAGCTTTTACATAATCTTTTAAAGCTTCCTCGTAATTTTTATTTCTATCCTTAATTATTCCTCGATTTGCATATGCGGCTGCCAAAGTTCCTATTCCTGTTTTATCATCACTTTCGAGATTTTTTTCTAAAAAAATTATAAGGTCACTTAAAATATTATTTGCTTTGACATATTTTTTTTCAGAAATAAATACTAACGCTTTACACATCATAGCTCCACGATGATTAGGGGTTTTGCTTAAAGCTTTATTTGCCGCTTCTAAGGCTTGCTCATATTTTTTATCTTTTAAACGAATATCACAAACCTCCGTTTCATAATCACCAGCTGGTCTATTCATGAAGGATCTGACAAATCCCCAGACTGTAAACATAACAAAAGTTAGTATTGCCATGTATATGACAAATCTTTTTAATACATTTGCATTAATATTCATTAATTAAACACCTGACTCACATATATGTAACTAAAAACAATAGATAAAAGTACAGAAGTAAATGCTGCTCTTTTTTTTAACTCTTTTTTTTCATCATCTGAAACTGTTGATTGAGATTTTTGTTTTTTTCTAACATACAAAACCCAGATCAATTGCCGAACTGGAAAAAACAAAGCCACACTTAAAACAACAACCCATATTGGGTCATGAAAGGCGATATAGAAAGATGTCAAATTCATAAAAAATTAATATAAACTTAGTTATATACTTAAAATAACACCCAAATAGCAACAATTTCAATTTTTAGTTGTATTTATTTTAGGCTATTAAAGTGTTGCTTTGCACAACTAATTATGCTGAACTTTGCTCATAATGCTTGGAACTATGGTTCTGAGCATTTTGTGTTTTATAAAACAAGTAAAAAAAAACAAAGGGGGAAACCTTTATGTCAGCAAAAGTAACGTGGCTGATTGTGTTTGTATTACTCTACTGGGCTTATTGTATATTCTGGGGAGTAAGAGGTGCACAGATGGCGAAAACAGCATCTGACTACTTCATATCTGGAAGAAAACTTCCGATGTGGGTATTCGTTCTGGCCGCCACAGCTACATCATTTTCTGGTTGGACCTTCATGGGTCACCCAGGATTAATTTATAGAGACGGTTTCCAGTATGCTTATGCATCTTTCTATGTCATCACTATTCCTTTTACAGGTGTGATGTTCTTAAAAAGACAATGGATACTTGGAAAACGTTTTGGTTACGTAACTCCGGGAGAAATGTTAGCCGATTACTTCAAAGGTGATATGGTTCGTATTTTAACCGTTGTCGTAGCACTATGTTTCTCAATTCCTTATTTAGGTTTGCAACTTGCAGCATCTGGAAAACTATTTAACGTTTTATCAGA
>CACLLG010000027.1 GCA_902607735.1 uncultured Pelagibacteraceae bacterium
TTTATTTTTGCTATATGGAGAAAATGTTGGTTTAAAAAAAGACATTAAAGATTTTATAATTACAAAAATAAAAAAAGGAGAAGATTCAGAAATAATATCATTATACGAAAATGAAATAATCGAAAATGAAGAAAATTTTTATAATTTTATTTATTCTGGGTCATTATTTAGTGACAGAAAAATTTTAATTATTTATGAAACCACCGATAAAATATTTGACAAAATTAATGATATTTCTGAAAAATACCCTGAAAACGTATTTTTAATATTTATATCTGGAATTCTAGAAAAAAAATCTAAATTGAGAAATTTCTTTGAAAGGAGTGAAAAAACAATTTGTGTTGCTTGTTATTTAGATGATGAAAGGGATTTAGAGACAATTGCTCAACTCGAATTAAAAAAGAATAATATAATACTTTCAAGAGAGATAATAAATTTATTAATTGAAAAATCTAATGCTGATCGCAATAATTTAAGAAATGAAATTGAAAAAATAAAATCTTATTCATTAAATAAAAAAAAATTGGAACTTCAAGAAATAAAATCTCTAATTAATTTTTCGGGAGACTATAAATCTGATATTTTTATTAATGAATGCTTATGTGGAAATATATCGCAATTTAAAAAAATTCTATCAGAATTATATGTAAGTACAATAAATCAAATCTCACTATTAAGAATTTTAAGTAATAAAAGTCATCGTTTGCTTAAAATCAAAGAAAAAGTAAATAAAACAAATAATCTTGATAATCTCATCAATATGTCTAAACCTGCAATTTTTTGGAAAGAAAAACCTTTAGTTAAAAAACAATTAACCATTTGGAGCTTAAACGATTTAAAAGAAATGATTGATGAAATTAATACCACTGAACTATTATGCAAAAAAAATCCTCAAATATCAGCAAGTATTTTTCTTAATTTTTTTACTTCGATATGTAAAAAAGCTAGTAATTTTTCTTAATCAATTCTATTAATTTATCTAATTGTTCCAAATCATTATATTCGAAAGAAATTGTTCCAGAATTATTTTTTTTATTGGTAATTAAAACATTTAGTCCAGTTTTTTCTTCTAAACTCTTTTGTAATTCAAGAATATTAGGATCTTTTTTGTGAATTATTTTAAATTTTTTATTTCTAAATTGTCTTACTAAAGCCTCAGATTGACGCACTGAAAGTTTTTTTTCAAATATTTTTTTTGCTATTTCGGAAGAATTATTTAAACCTACCAGTGATCTTGCATGTCCAGCTGTTAGGTTTCCTTGCTCAACCATCAATAATACATCATCTGGGAGGGACAATAATCTTAGTGAATTGGCTATGTAGCTCCTGCTTTTACCAATAAACTGAGATAATTTTTCATGATTATAGTTAAAATCGTCTACTAATCTTTGATATCCACGAGCTTCTTCGATCGCATTTAAATCTTGTCTTTGTACATTTTCCACAATCGCAAATTCTAAAGATTTAGCATCATCTACATTAAGAATAACTATCGGAACTTCATGTAAACCTGCATTTTGCGAAGCAATCCATCGACGCTCGCCTGCAATTATTTCATATTTTCCTTCGGAAGACTTATCAGGTCGAACTACGATTGGTTGGATAAGACCCTGTTCCTTTATAGAGTTAGTTAACTCTTCCAAATTTTCTTTACTAAATTGTTTTCTTGGTTGAAATTTATTCCTTGTTAAATCTTTTATTGCAACTCTATTCGTTTCAATTTTTTTTTGATTATCTCCTAAAAGAGAAGATAAACCTCGACCCAAACCTTTTTTTAATTTATTTTCTATCATTACGCAGCACTATCCAAAATATTTTCCTGTTTTAAAAACTCCTCTGCAAAACTAGAGTAAGATTTACTTCCTGAGCACATTTTATCATAAATTAAAACAGGAATTCCATGTGAAGGAGCCTCTGATAATCTTACATTTCTGGGAATTACGGTCTGATATACCTTATCTTTGAAAAATTTTCTTGCTTCCGCATCCACTTGACTAGACAATTTATTTCTTTTATCAAACATTGTTAAAAGAACACCTCTAATATCTAATTCTGGATTTAGTTTTATTTTAATTCTATCAATAGTTTTTACCAATTGACTTACCCCCTCAAGAGCAAAAAATTCTGTTTGTAATGGAACAATTAATGATTTTGCTACAACTAGCGCCATAATTGTTAAAAGACTTAGCGAGGGTGGGCAATCAATAAAAACATAGGAAAAATCGTTTTTTTCACTATTTATAAAATCTTGAATTTTATCCTTTAATAAAAAAGCTCGTCTATTTTCTGTAGCAGTTTCAACCTCTAATCCTGAAAGATCAACATTAGAAGAAACTATTTTTAAGTTATCAATTTTAGTATCTTTAATAGTTTCCTCAAAATTGCAGTTGCCATTTAATACGTCATAAACAGTTTTTGTGTTTTCAGTATTAGACAAACCAAATCCGGTGGTCGCATTCCCTTGTGGATCCAAATCTATTACTAAAATTCTTTTTTTATGAAAGGATAAAGCGGTAGCTAAATTTATAACTGTAGTAGTTTTCCCTACTCCTCCTTTTTGATTTATTACTGAAATAATTTGAGTATTTTGCAATTTATTTTTTTATTAAATTATTAATTTCTATTATGATCGAATCACTACTAGTTAAGCTCACTCTTTGCTTATACTTAATATCCCAACTTTTTGAAGCATCAAGTAATTCCTTTCGACCTGTTTTTCCAAGAAATACAAAAAATCTTTTCCAATTTTGTGCTTTGCTGTGTATAAGTTCCAAAATAATTTTCAAAGGTTTAAATGCTCTAACTACAAATACATCTTCTGTAAATTTGATTTCTTTATCCAATGCGTTATGGTTGAGGACAACCACATTTAACTTTAATTCATTAACTACTTCTTTCAAAAATTTTACTTTTTTTGGACTTTTCTCTATTAATTTTACCCTTAAAGGAATTTTTCTGTCTTTTGCAGCAATTGCAAGAACTAGACCAGGAAAACCCGCTCCAGAACCTATGTCCATCAAGCTCTTATCATTTTTATTAATAAAATCAATAACTTGGAAGCTATCTAGAAAATGTCTAATCCAAATTTGATTAATAGTTGATTTTCCAATTAAATTTAACGTTTGATTAGCTTTTACAAGCAATTTCTCATATTTATTTAAACTTATGATTGTTTCACGTGAAACTTGAGTAAATCTAGTGAATGTATCTATTTGATCAGATCTATCCATCTATGCAAATATACGCTTTCTTTCTCCCTTTTTCACATGAGAAAGTAGTATATAGGCTGCAGCAGGCGTAATTCCATCTATTCTTAAAGCTTGTCCAAGCGTTTTTGGTCTAATTTGCTTAAATTTTATCTTAACTTCATTAGAAAGACCGCTTAATTTGTCATAATCTATACTTTGCGGTATTAACAAATTCTCATCTTTTCTAAATGCAATAATGTCTGCCTCCTGTTTTTGTAAATATCCTGAGTAGTGAGCATTTATTTCTAACTGCTCTTCTTCTTTTATCGTGGCATTTGGAATCTCCTTCCAAATTGATCTTAATTTAGCAAAAGTTATTCCTTCCCTTGATAGAATATCGAAACCAGATCTCTTAACTCCGTCTTTTGCAATTTTAATATTAAATTTTTCTGCCTCATTTGGCGATATTTTTATACTTTTTAGACAATTAGTTAACTGATTGATTTTATTAACTTTTTTAGTATATGCTTGAGCCCTTAGGGTTCCTATAAGACCAATATTAATTCCTATTTGAGTCAATCTAATATCAGCATTATCTGCACGTAAACTTAACCTATATTCAGCGCGAGATGTAAACATACGATATGGTTCAGCCACACCTTTTGTTACCAAATCATCTATCATAACTCCAATGTAAGCTTGAGCACGATCTAAAACTAATGGTTCTTGTTTTTTAATTGCTAGAGCAGCATTAATGCCTGCCATAAGTCCCTGGGCAGCTGCCTCTTCATACCCTGTTGTTCCATTAATTTGTCCTGCAAGGTACAGTGATTTTATTTTTTTAGTTTCCAACGTATAATTAAGCTCACGAGGATCAACATAATCATACTCAATGGCATATCCAGGTCTTATTATGCGAACATGCTCTAACCCATTGATTTTACACAATATTTCTGCCTGCACATCTGCCGGTAAAGAAGTGGAAATTCCATTTGGATAAACGGTTTTGTCGTTTAATCCTTCTGGTTCTAAAAAAATTTGGTGTCTAGTCTTATCGGAAAATTTTACAATTTTATCTTCTATCGAAGGACAATATCTAGGACCAACGCCCTTTATGCTTCCTGAGTACATTGCACTTTTTTTTAAATTTTTTTTTATAATTTCATGAACTTTTTTATTTGTATAAGTAACGCTGCAGGCTATTTGTTTGTTATAAATTTTTTTTGTTAAAAAGGAAAAAAATTCAGGATTCAAATCAGCATCTTGTTTTTCTAAATTATCATAAGTAATTGTTGAGCCATCAATACGGGGAGGTGTACCAGTTTTTAGTCTTCCTAATTTCATTTTAAATTTTTCTAATTGCTCACTCAAACCTGTAGATGGTTTTTCGTTATGACGTCCTGCTGGAGTTCTTTCGTCACCAATATGAATTAGTCCATTAAGAAAAGTTCCTGTCGTTAATATCATTTTTTTACAATTTATTTTTTTTCCAGACTTTGTGTGGAATCCAATGACTTGATTTTTCTGGAAAATGAACTCTATTACTGGGTCAGAAAAAACGCTTAAATTACAGTAACTTAAGAGCGTTTTTTGCATATATTTCTTATATAAGGCTCGATCTGACTGTGTTCTAGGTCCTCTTACAGCTGGTCCACGGCTTCTATTTAACAATCTGAACTGTATTCCGGATTTATCAGCAACATCCCCCATCACTCCATCTAAAGCATCAATCTCTTTAACCAAATGTCCTTTACCCAATCCTCCAATAGCAGGATTGCAAGACATTTCACCTATGGTTTCAATTTTATGAGTAAATAAAGCAGTGCAAACACCCATTCGTGCAGACGCAGCAGCAGCCTCACATCCTGCGTGGCCTCCACCGATCACAACTACATCAAATGATAATTCATCTTTCATAGCCTAAATTTATAGATGATATATAGATTTACAAGCCGAATGCTGGTTTATTTACCTATGCAAAAATCGTTGAAAATACTACCTAATAGCTCCTCTACATCTACTTTCCCAACGATCATTCCAAGATGTCTAGTGGCTAATCTTAAATCTTCAGCAGCTTTATCAAAATCATGGACTGATTTTTTTTTTTGAAATTTTTCTAGATGACAAACACAATTGATTAAACTTTGTCTGTGCCTTTCTCTAGTAATTAAAATATCTTCAGAAGTTGTAAATTTGTTTTTTAATTTACTTTTGATTTTTGCTATTAATTTATTTAAATTTAAATCTTTTTTTATTGATATCAAAATATGTTCGTACTTTTTAAATTTACTATTTAACTTTCCTTTTATTAAATCTGATTTATTGACTATTAGAATAGCATTTTTTGTTAATAAACTCTTTAAAACGCCTTTAATATCAACGTTTTTAGCAGATACGATCACAAGCCTCAAATCAGCATCAACTGCCCGTTTTAAAGCTATTTTAATTCCTTTTTTTTCTATTTCATTTTTTGAATTTCTTATTCCAGCCGTATCCGAAACAATTACAGGATAGCCATCTAAATTAAGATGAGTCTCTATTACATCTCTTGTAGTTCCAGCAATTTCTGAAACGATAGCTGCATCTCTTTTAGAAAGGTAATTTAATAAGCTTGATTTACCTGAATTTGGTGGTCCTATAATCGCTATTTTAAAACCCTCTCTTATTCTTTCACCTACGTTTTGATCATCCAAAGTTTTTTTGATTTCATTTAAAACTTCATTTGATGTCTTTTGTATTTCTTTAATAAGATTTTTTGGCAAATCTTCTTCTGGAAAATCTATCTTAGCCTCAACATGTGACAAGATTTTTAAAAGTTTATCTCTCCATGAATTAAATTTGTCCGATGATTTTCCGCTCATAATTTTTATAGCCTGTTTTCTTTGTATTTCTGTTTCAGATGAAATTAGATCAGCTATACTTTCAGCTTTTAACAAATTTATTCTTCCATTTTGAAATGCTCTTTTTGTAAACTCTCCAGGCTCCGCTATTCTACAATTTCTTATATTTGAAATAGATGAGTGCATTGCATTGATAACAGCTCTACTACCATGTACATGAAATTCTGCCATATCTTCTCCTGTGTAGCTGTTTGGGGCTGGAAACCATATAATTACGCCCTCGTCAATCAGCTCTTTTCCCCCATTTTTATTGAATTTTCTGAGAGTAGCTACTCTAGGTGTTGGTAATTTTCTTCCAGTTATCTTTTTTATTACTTCAGCTGTGTTTTTACCAGAAACTCTAATTACAGCAACTCCAGATATTCCTGGACCTGACGATAAAGCATATATTGTCATTTTTATTTATACCAAGAATAATTTTTACTATATTTTTCCAAAAATTTTTTGTAGGGCAAATATCTATCCAATGAATGTTTGTAGATCGCTTGTCTAATTTGTATGTTGCTAGCGGTTTTAGAAAATAAATCCTTTCTTTTATAAAATTCTAAGCATTTTTTATCCCAAGGCAATTCACAATATTTCATCAATTTTTTTGATTCTTCTTCAGGATTATTCACTAATTTTTCAAACTGCAATTCATATATTTCATTTGGATATAATTGATTATACTTTTCTACAATTTCAAAATAATTATTAAAATATTTGAATATATTATTTAGGTCATGGCACCATGCAAGATTAGCCAGATTGTTTTGGTAAATAGATATGATTGATGATAGCACATCTCTTTTACAATTAATTAATTTTGCTTTGGGATAAATTGCTCTAATTAATTTTAAATAATAAAAATTATCTAAAGATTTATCTGTAAATCTATAACCGTGTTTTTTTGAAATTAATTTTTTTTGATTATATTTATCGAATAATTCACTTCTAATATTTTCTAAATTTCCTAAATTTAAGGACTTTTTCTTTAGAACTCTTGACGGAATATAATGTCCTATAATTCCTGTTTCTTCACCTACTGGTATTAATTCTTGACCAGATCCAATAATTCTTTCAATTAATGTAGAACCACATCTTGGAACGCCGAAAATAAAAATCGGTTTTATTTCATCATCATTTTTTTTATTTGAAGTTTCTACGTGTGCTTCTTTTTCTATTTTTAGAACATCATCAAAACAATATTTATTTCCTAGGTCAAATTTTTCTTTTTGAGAATTATAAAAATTTTGATGAGCTTTTTTTAAGTAATTTAGTTCTTTTTCATAATTTTTTTTTTTCCGTTCATACTTTGCTAATAAAAAATTTCCATAGGCTAAATTAAGAGAGGTAGATTTACTATTTTCAATAATTTTTTTAATTTTATTTTTTAATTCAGAATCTAAAATATCTTTTTTAAGTTCACTTAAGAATTGGTAATGTATTAAATTTTCTGGTTCATATTTTATTGCCATTTGATGAGCTTTGATTGATTTGTCAAACTCTCCTATTTCTTTATATGCTTGCCCTAAATTATGATGAGCGCTTGGATTATTAGCTCTAACTTTAATTGCTTTTTGATAGCAATTTATTGCGCTTTCTAAATCATTTAAATCTCTAAATGTAATTCCAAGATTATTATGAGCCCCCACAAGATTTGGATTTATTTCAATTGCTTTTTGATAGCAATTTTTAGCTTCTTTTAATTCTTTTAAATCTACATGGACATTGGCAAGGCTTTGAAATGCTAATGCATATTTATTTTGAATTTTAGTTGTTTTCTGTAAGTAAATTTTCGCTTCTTTTAAATTACGTAATGCATAAAACGATATACCCAGGTTGTAATTAGCATTAATATGATTTGGATTAATTGTTAAAACCTTTTTGTAAGTATTTACCGCTTTTTCCAATTGACCTAACTCCTTATATGCTGTTCCTAAATTGTTAAGAGCAACTACATTATTTGGTTCAATTTCTACTGCTTTTAAAATCAATTCCTTGGCTTTTTTAAAATTACTATTAATTGCTGAAATGGTAGCTAGTAAAGATATTGAGTCAAAATGATT
>CACLLG010000028.1 GCA_902607735.1 uncultured Pelagibacteraceae bacterium
TCCGGCAGTATTGAAATTTTTATTTAATATTTTAAACAATCTTTTTCTATCTTGAGTAATTTTTTCATTTTCATCAAGTATTAATGGTAAAAGAATTTTAATAAATAAATCTCTTTTTTGTTTAGTATCGCCTAAAGTTTTAAGATCTTTTGGTAATTTTGTAAGGTATATTGGTTTTACTTTTTGTCCAGCTCTAACACCAGTAAGATCATAACCCAAATCATCAAAAAGATTTATTGTAGTTTCTGCATTGAGGCTAACAGTATTATCTTGTTCTGGAACTGACTCTGGTTCTTCAACAACTTTATTTTTCTTTTTTGTTTTCTTCTTTGATTTATCAATCTTTGTTTGCTTATATTCTTCGGCAACATAAGTAAATTTGACTTCATTAACTACATTTTTTATATAAGGTCGCGTTAAAATCATGCATCCAATAAAAAAAATAACAAATAATGACAAATAAACATTTGTTATAGTATTTTGTTTTAACTCTTGTTTTGCAATTGCTTTATCACTGGATCGGTTAATCGGTAATTTAATATGGTTCTTAATTAATAATAATTCTAACTGTGAAATTGTAAGTCTTTTTGCGCTTCTAGCATAACTTTTTATTTCAACTATTCCATATAATTTTGCTAAATGTAAAAGTTGTTCTCGATATGATTTAAAAAGTTTTTCAATTTTTTTAGACATTATTTAAATCGCCTCCACATTTTTTACTTCTGGTATATAATGGCATAAAAGGTTTTGGACGCCTTGTTTAAGTGTCATAATTGAACTTGGGCATCCCGAACAACTACCTTTTAATTCAACTGTAACAGTACCATTTTTAAAAGACTTAAATGTAATATCTCCCCCATCTCTTGCAACAGCAGGTCTAACTTTAGAATCCAGAACTTCGTTAATTTTATTAATGATTTCATTTGATTCAGTTGGTTTCGAATTTGAAACTGGTTTATCTAAATTTTTTTTAACAACAACACTATTTCCTTGGGAATAATAATCATTAATTTCAGAGATAATACCATGCTTAAGATTATCCCACTTAAGATCCTTTTCTTTTTTTACTGTAATAAAATCTTCACCAAAAAATACCATTAGAGTTCCCTCTAAAGATAATATTTTTTTTGCAAGAGGTACTTTTATAGTTTTATCATTTTTTAAAAATTCCACAGGACCTACTTCAGATACTTTTTTTCCTGGTAAAAATTTTAATGTATCAGGATTTGGAGTATGTTCTGTTTCGACCATCATAAAATATTAATATTATATTCAGATTCTCTTATCAAGAGAACTTAGTTAGACCAATAATCTCATAAATTTCTTTAAGATTAATTTTAGCAATTAATCCTGCGTTTTTTGAACCTTTTTTTAATATATCATGTAAATATTTTGAATCTTTTAACAATTTTTTCATTTCATCACCTATTGGACAAATTTTTTCAATGATTGATTCGCTTAATTTACTCTTAAAAGTTGAAAAATTCTTTCCTCCAAATTCTTTAAAAACTTGTTCTAATTTTATATTATTAATACTAGCGTAAATTGATATAAGATTTATAGCTTCATCTCTATTTTTAAGTCCATTTACTTCAGAAGGAATAGAATCATTATCGGTTTTGGCCTTTTTAATTTTTTGCTCGATTAAATCTTTATCATCTTTTAAATTTATACGACTCATATCAGAATCCTCTGATTTGCTCATTTTTTTTTTTCCATCTCTAAGACTCATCACTCTAGGTATTTCTTTTGAAATTAATGGTTCTACTATTGGAAAATAATTATCACAGTTAAAATCATTATTAAATTTTTTTGCAATATCCCTTGTTAATTCTAAATGTTGTTTTTGATCTTCACCTACAGGGACGTGAGTAGCCTTATATAAAAGGATATCTGCAGCCATTAAATTTGGATAAACCATTAAACCAACACTAGCATTTTCTTTATTTGCACCAGCTTTTTCTTTAAATTGAGTCATTCGATTCATCCATCCTATCCTTGCAACACAATTAAATATCCATGCTAGTTCACTATGTGCAGCTACACTAGCTTGGTTGAATATAATATTTTTTTCAGAATTTAAACCTGATGCAACAAAACTCGCTACAGTCTCTAGAACATTTGATTTTAATTCTTTAGGATCTTGACGATTGGTTATTGCGTGCAAATCAACAATACAATAAACACATTCGAATTTATTTTGTAATTCAACAAAATTCTTTATGGCTCCCAAATAGTTTCCCAGGTGTAAGTTCCCTGTTGGTTGGACTCCTGAAAATACTCTTTTTTTATGCATATAGAAAAATTATTTTTTTAATTTAATATCACTAAATTTAAAAGCTCCTGAAAAATTTGAAGTTAAAAAGTATGTTAACAAACTAATAATCACTATAATAAATAAGTAAATAAATTTCCAACTTTCATTATAGTAAAATTTATCAGAGAAAACACCTAGTAACAAATATAATACGGCTCCCATTACAACCACAGATAATATCATGCGAGGAAATTTATAAATAAATTTTCTATCAAAAATATGCAAGTTCCTTCTTTTTATAAAATAGTAATGCATGAAAACATTTATCCAAGAAGATATTGAAGTTGCTATCGGTATTATAACAAAACCAAATTCACCAAATAAAGATACACTAATTATTACATTCAAAGTTACCGATATAACAGATAGATAGAAAGGCATCTTTGTATCATTTCTAGCGAAGAAAAAATTTGAAAATATTTTTAATATTGAAAATGCAGGTACGCCAAAAGCAAAAAAGGTAAGTGCAATAGCAGTATTACTTACGCTATCATTATTAAAAGATCCATAACCAAATAATGATGTAACGATTTCTTCAGACGCCAAAAATAGAGCTATTGCTGCTGGTACTGATAAAAATAAGCAAAGCTCTAAAGCTCTATTTTGTAAATTAATAACCTGTTCAGAATTGTTATTTTTTATATGCTTAGATAGTTCTGGAAGCATAACAGTGCCAACAGCAATTCCAGCTATTGCAAGATTTATTTGATAAACTCTATCTGCATAATAAAGGTAGGAAACCGCACCTGCTTGAAAAGAAGCAATTATGGTTCCAATTAAAATATTAATTTGTGTTACTCCTGATGAAAAAATACTTGGAAGTAGTTTACGAAAAAAAAACTTTATTTTTTCGTCTATTTTTATTTTAGTAGTTAAAATTGGTTTAAAATTTTTTCTAACAAAAAATAACAAAATTATTAACTGCAAGAAACCTGCTAATGAAACAGCATATGACAATATTAAAACATCATTTATATTAAACCATTGAGAAAAAAATAATGATCCAATTAATACTACATTTAATATAATGGGTGCCGCCGCAGCAGCCGCAAATTTATTATACGAATTAAGTATGGCTCCAAAAAAAGAAGCTAAACATATAAAAAATAAAAAAGGAAAAGTAATTCTGCTTAAGTCTACTGCTAGTTTTAGTTTTTCTGGATCTTTATAGAATCCAGGTGCTATTAAAAAAATTAGTTGCGGCATAAATATTTCAGCCACTAATACGAAAAATAATAAAATAATAAAAAGTAAATTAAATACGTTTTTTGCAAAGTTATCTGCTTCTATTTTATTTTTTGCAAGCGCTCCCACATAACTAGGAATAAATGCTGCATTAAAAGTTCCTTCAGCAAACAATCTTCTAAAAGTGTTGGGTAATCTAAAAGCTACAAAAAAAGCATCTGCAAAAAGACTAGTTCCTAAAAAAATTGCAATTAAAATATCTCGTACATAACCAAGTATTCGACTAATTAAGGTGAAAAAACTAAATGTAGAGGTCGAAACTATTAAGTTCATCTTGACATATAAGCCTTAATTTTGTGACAATTACAAGATATCCACTTTTAGAATGAAGAAAAAGTCAAAAATAGATAAATATACTGATCAAGAAGCTTTGGATTACCACAATAGCGGAAAGTCTGGGAAGATTGAAATTTTGTCTTCAAAACCAATGACAAGCAAAAGAGATTTGGCACTTGCTTATTCTCCAGGTGTTGCTGCCCCAGTCAAAGTTATAGCACAAAATCCTGATGCAGCTTACGATTATACTACTAAAGGAAATTTAGTTGCTGTGATTAGTAATGGATCAGCCATACTTGGTCTAGGAAATTTAGGCGCTTTAGCTTCTAAACCTGTAATGGAAGGAAAGGCAATTTTATTTAAACGTTTTGCAGATATTGATTCTATAGATTTAGAAATAGATTCCTCGAATGCAGAAGAAATTATCAATTGTATATCAGCACTTGGAAAAAGTTTTGGTGGAATTAACTTAGAAGATATAGCAGCACCAGATTGTTTTATAATAGAAGAAAAATTAAAAGAAAAATTAGATATTCCCATATTTCATGATGACCAACATGGAACTGCAATAATAACTTTGGCAGCTTTAATAAATGCTTTAGATATATCTAAAAAATCAATCAAAGATATTAAAATTGTAGTAAATGGTGCTGGAGCTTCGGCAATGGCATGTTCAAATTTATTTAAGAGCAACGGAGTTTTAAGTAAAAATATTATAATGATAGATAGAAAAGGTGTCATATATAAAGGAAGAGATAACCTTAACCAATGGAAATCAGCACACGCAATTGAAACAAAACATCGAACACTTGAAGATGCAATTAAGGGAGCTGATGTTTTTTTAGGTTTATCAACTAAAGGTATCTTAACAAAAGTTATGGTGAAAAGTATGGCTAAAAATCCAATTATTTTTGCGTGCGCAAATCCAGATCCTGAAATTAATCCCGAAGATGTTCATGAAGTAAGGGAAGATGCAATAGTTGCAACCGGTAGATCAGATTACCCAAATCAAGTTAATAACCTAATCGGTTTTCCCTATATTTTTAGAGGCGCGCTGGATGTGAGAGCTAAAACAATTAACGAAGAAATGAAAGTGGCTGCAGCACACTCAATAGCAAAACTTGCAAGAGAATATGTTCCTGATGAAGTTGTAGCTGCAATGGGTGGAGAAAGACCAATATATGGTAAAGAGTATATAATTCCTTCCACTTTCGATCCAAGATTAATTAGTGTTATACCAGTCGCAGTAGCTAAGGCCGCAGTAAAAAGTGGTGTAGCAAGAAAAAAGATAGAAAATTTTGAAACTTATAAAGAACAATTAAAACAAAGACTTGATCCTTCAACAACTATTATGCAGGGTGTTAACACCCAAATAAAGAAATCCCAGAAAAAAGTTGTTTTTGCCGACGGTGAAGATGAAAATACTTTAAAAGCTGCGATAGCTTTTAAAAGCAATGGTCTTGGAATCCCAGTATTAATAGCTAAAAAAGAGATTGTAAAAGAAAAACTTAAGGAAATTGGCCTAGATGAAAATTATAAAATAGAAATAGTAAACTCCGCCGATAAAGAAAAAAGAGAAAAATATGCAAAACTTCTATACAAAAAATTACAACGTAAAGAAGGTCTGTTGGAAAGAGACTGCGATAGATTAGTAAGAAATGATAGAGTTACTTGGGGTACTTGTATGCTCTCATGTGGAGATGCTGACGCAATGGTTACTGGAAATACAAGACGTTATACATCAACATTAGATAAGATTGAGCGTGTAGTTGATGCAAGATCAGGAGAAATAATTTTTGGTCTAAACATAATGGTTAATAGAGGCAGGACAGTATTTGTATCCGATATAGCTGTTCATGAAATACCCACTGCAGAACAGCTAGCTCAAATATCCATATCATCAGCAAGAGTTGCAAGATTGTTTGGTTTTGATCCAAAGGTCGCATTCTTATCTCATTCTACTTTTGGAACTCCAAAAACTAGAGCAACGAAAAATCCAAGAGACGCTGTCGAAATATTAAAACAAAAAAAAGTTGATTTTAAATTCGATGGTGAAATGCAACCGGATGTAGCTTTAGATGAAAAGTATAAAGATCTTTATCCATTTTCAAAAATAGTTGGTAATGCTAACGTTCTAATAATGCCCGGAAGACATAGCGCCGCAATTTCATTTAAATTGTTAAAAAGCTTAAGTGCAGTGAAAGTGGTTGGACCTTTGTTAATTGGATTAGGAGAAGCAATCGAAATTGCTCCACTAAGGTCATCAACTAGTGACATATTAAATTTGGCTTCTGTAGCTGCTTATTCGTCAGATATAATTGATTATAAAAAAATAAAAAGAAACTAACCTATTCTTTTTGTCTACTTAAATCAGAAACCATTAAGATGCTTGTTACAAGTTCTTCAAGATCTACTATTTGCTTTGCCTCTTGAACAATTTCTTTTTTTTCATCTTGGTTATATGCAATTCCAAAAATGTAAGTTTTCTTATTAATTGTATCAATATTAAAATTAGCTGCTTTAACATTTTTATTCAAAATTAGTGCTGTTCTTAGTTGTGATGTTATCAAAATATCTGTGGCTGCATTTTTAAAAGAAAATTTTTGTTTCACAGCAATATTATTTTTAACCGATCTGGCTCCTTTCGTTTCCCAAGCCATTTTAGTTATTATCAATTTTTCTTCGGGTTTATCAACTTTGCCTCTTAAAAAAATTCTGCCATCAAGTACTTTTACTGATATTTTGATTAGATATTTTTTATCGGTTAATGCAAGTCTCGCTGCTAAATTTTTTTGCATAATAGAATCATCTATTTGAGTTCCCAAAGTTCTAGGATCTAAAGCTATACTTACTCCTGTACCAAATAGTCCTCCTGAAGAAGAACCTACACAAGAACTTAATAACAAAATTAAAAATGATATAGCTAAATATTTTTTCATTTTATTTTTTTAAAGTTAGACAAAAATTATAAACTAATTTTTTTGCTAAATTTTCCTTTTTTGAAATAAATTCTACCACATCTTTATGGCTATATTTTTTCAACATTTTCTTTATTTCTATTTTAACCGATTCGTTAATATCTTTTTTAATATTTTTTTCTTTGTTTTTTTGTGACAAAACTACAGTTAATTCACCTTTTAATTTATCTGGCAAGTAACCAATTGATTCAACGTTATCCCTAATAACTTGTTCATGAATTTTTGTCATTTCTTTGGCTATTACTATTTTTCTATCAAAAAAATATTTTTTAAATTGCAATATATAAAAATTAATTTTTGCAGCTGGAATAAAAAAAACTATAGGATAATCAATTTTAAAAAAACTATTTAGAATTTTTTCTAAATCTTTTTCTTTTTTTGGTAAAAAACCATAAAATATGTATTCATTAGCAAATCCTGAAATACTAACTGCAGATGTTACTGCTGAAGGCCCTGGAATTGGACTAACAATTAAATTTGCTTCAATACATTTGTTGATAAGTATTATGCCGGGATCCGAAATAGTTGGTGTTCCAGCATCAGAAATTAATGAAATAATTTTATTCTTTTTTATCAAATCAACAATTTTATCACTTACCTTGACTTCATTGAATTTATGATAAGGCTGAAGTTTATTTTTTATTTTAAAATAAGAAAGTAATTTTCCTGATCTTCTTGTATCTTCACATAAAATAATATCTGATTTCTTTAAAATGTTTAAAGCTCTATAGGTAATATCCTCCAAATTTCCAATTGGAGTGGCTACCAGGTAAAGCCCTGCACTAATTGTTTGTTGTTTATTTTTGTCCATTTGATGCCTAAATTACATTTTATAATATTTAAGCTAATTTAAATTTATGAAAAAACTTTTAATACTTTCTATACTAACTTATTTATCATTTGTAATAAATAGTCATGCAGTAACTCAAAATGAAAATGATTTAGAAAATAAAAAAGTTCTAAAAATAGGAGTTCTGCTTCCTTTATCTGGAAAATTTCAAGACATTGGACAATCCTTTTTAAAAGCTATTCAACTAGCTTTGTATGATATATCAAACGCAGACATAAAAATTTATCCAAAAGATAGCAAAGGTAATGCTTTAGATACTTACCAATCAGCAAAAGAATTTGAAGAACAAGGTATAGAGATCGTTATAGGACCAATTTTTCATGAAAGTTTAGAAAGACTTAATGAAATAAATAATATTACATTTATTTCATTTACTAATAAAACCAAAGAAATTC
>CACLLG010000029.1 GCA_902607735.1 uncultured Pelagibacteraceae bacterium
AATAAGTACTCCTGTGACATCTTTTAATAAAGGTTTTAAATTTTGAATTTTTAAATTTTCGGAATCTATTCTAGTGAGATTAACCTTAAGATCATTTGATATTCCTCCATGAACTAAAGCCTCATCTAACGATTTATATGCATCTTTAAGATTAACATATTTCCCTATAATACCTATATTAACATCTTTTCTTGAACTTAAAACTTTTGAAGTAATATTTTTCCATCTTGTAAGATTTGGTGATTTTTTATTTCTAATTTTAAATAGGGATAAAACTCTATCATCAAGTTTTTCTTTGTGAAAACTAATTGGAGCTTCATAAATCGTTCTAACATCGATAGTTTCAATAACATTTTGAATATCAACATTACAAAATAAAGATATTTTTTTTCTTTCGGGAATAGGAATTCTCTTTTCTGATCTACAAATAATTATATCTGGTTGAATTCCCAGACTTCTTAATTCCTTAACTGAATGTTGTGTAGGTTTGGTTTTAAGTTCACCCGAGGCTTTCATATAAGGGACTAAAGTCAAATGTATAAACAAACTATTATTTTTACCTACATCATTTGAAAATTGTCTAATTGCTTCAAGAAAAGGTAAGCTTTCTATATCACCAACTGTTCCTCCAATTTCACAAATTACAAAATCTTCATTCTTAATATCATGAGATATAAATTTTTTTATCCTATCTGTTACGTGTGGAACCACCTGAACAGTTCCTCCTAAATAATCTCCTTTTCTCTCTTTTTTTATAATATCGCTATAAATACCACCTGTTGTAATATTATCAGACTTAGTAGCTGAAATTCCTGTAAATCTTTCATAATGACCTATATCCAAATCTGTTTCCGCTCCATCGTCGGTTACAAAAACTTCTCCATGTTGAAAAGGATTCATTGTACCAGGATCCACATTTAAATAAGGATCAAGCTTTCTGATTCTTACCTTATATCCTCTTAATTGTAATAAAGCTGCTAGTGAAGCTGAAGAGAGTCCTTTTCCTAGTGATGAAACCACGCCGCCAGTGACAAATACATATCGCGCCATGGAAGGATATTATAATAAATATTTTACTAAAAATAAAGCTAAATTATTAATCTGACTTAGGAATCTCAGGTTCTGATGAATCTTTTTCTTCTTCAGTTTTTTCTATGACTGATATAGTCGAAAGTTCCTTTTTTGACAAAATTGTCAATGTAATGCTAGTTATGATGAACAAAGTAGCTAAAATTGCTGTAGCTTTTGTCAAAAAGTTACCTGCCGATCTTGAAGATATAAAACTATCTTGAGAAACCCCCAATCCTAAAGCTCCTCCTTCTGATTTTTGTAAAAGTATTACTCCAATTAAAAGAACAGCAAGAACTATATTTATAATTAAAAATAAATTTTCCATAGGTGTTATTTATAGTAATTTTTTATTATATCAATAAATTTTTTTGAAGATTGAGAGGCACCACCTATCAAAAACCCGTCAATTTCAGAAATTGAAGAAAACAAATGTATATTTTTAGGGTTGACCGAACCTCCATATAAAACTTTGTATGATTTTTTTTTATTAAAATTTTTTTTTAATTCATTTTTAATAAATTTAATAATTTTATTTAGTTCATTAATTTTTGGTATTTTATTGGTTCCTATTGACCAAACAGGTTCATAAGCAAGTATAATTTTATTTGTATTAAATTTTTTTTCTAGAGTTTGGTGAATTTGTTTTTTTAAAACAGTAAAAGTTTTACCATTATTTTTTTTCTTTTTGAGTTTCTCCAATACAAAAAATTATATTTAACTTTTGATTGAGAGCGGATTTAATTTTTTTTTTAATTAGTTTATTTGTTTCGCCTTCAAGTCTGTTCTCAGAATGTCCTAGGATTAAAAATTCAGCACCTGCTTTTTTTAACATTGAGGCATTAACTGAACCAGTAAAAGGTCCATAGCCTTCATGAAAATGACAATTTTGAACACCAAGTGTTATTGATTGAGATTTAAGTTTTCTTTTAAAAAAATGAATGAGGGTATTAGGTACACATAAAACAATCTTGACCTTGTTTATTTTTTTATATTTATGATAAAATTGATTAATTTTATTGATAATTTTAAATGACCCAAAATCACCAAACATTTTCCAATTTCCAATGAAATATTTTAATTTATTTGTCATGATTTAAAATTTAATTTATAGAGTATCTAAATATATAACAATAAAATAATTTTAATCAAAATGTTAAGTTCAATAAGAAAATTTTCTAGTTCCATTTATGCAAAAATACTTTTGGGTATAGTTGCCATTCCTTTTATTTTTTGGGGTATGGGAAGTTCTTTTAGTGGAGGCAGTAAAAATATTATACTGGAGATTGAGAATGATAAATACTCAATTCAAGAATTTTCTGAATTTATAAAAAGAATCGCCCCTGAGAATCAGAAAATTAATCCTACTCAAATCGAAGAAATTCTTTCTCTTTTTATTAGTGATAAATTAATAGAAAAAGAGGTAGAAAATTTAGGAATTGAATTTTCTGATAATTCTCTCGCTAAACTAATTAAAAATGAAAAAGGTTTCAAAAGAGGTAATGTTTTCTCAAGAACCGAATATGAAAAATTTTTATTAGAAAATAATATTTCTGCATCTATTTTTGAAAATAATTTATTAAGACTTGAAAAAAAGAAACAATTACTTAGTTTTATAGGTGGTGGTATAGTACCTTCAAAATTTTTAGTAAATAAATCTTACAATAAGATCAACCAAAAAAGAAATGTACAACTTATTGATTTAAATAAAATTTTTAATAATGAATTAAATTTTTCTGAAAGTGAAATTAAATCTTATTTTGAGATTAATAAAGAAGAATATAAAGAAATATATAAATCTATAAGGCTATTAGAATTGACTCCAAAAAAATTACTTGATGATGACGAATTTACTGATCTCTATTTTAAAAAAATTGATGAAATTGATGACAGAATTACTCAAGGCAAAAACCTAAATTATATATTAGAGGAGTTTAATTTAGAAAAAGCAAATACATTTACGGTTAATGAATTAGGAAAAAACATAAATGATAATATCGTCGATGAAATTCCAATCAATTTAATTGAAAATATTTTTTCTCTCAATAAGGATGATTCTATTTTACTTATTGAAACTGATAATAAATATTTTATCATAGAACACCTTGAAACCAAAAATATTCAAAAAAATCTAAAAAATCCAATTATAAAAAAATCAATTTTAACTAACTTAAAAAAAGATGCGATAAAAAAATTAATTTCCGAAATTATTAGTAAAATAAATCAAAATAGTTTTACAAAATCAGATTTTGATAAACTTGCCAAAGAAAAAAATTTAACAGTAAAAAAAATTAATATAGAAAGTCAAAATGACGATAAAATATTAAAAAAGAATCTTATAAATCAAATTTATTCTTTCTCTGAAAAAAAGTTAATTGTAGTACATGATGTTGATTTTATTGAAAATTTTTTAATTTATATAGATGAAATTGAAAATGTTGATATCACCGAAAATTCAGATGATTATAAAAAGTATTTTAACTTAACTAAAGTTCAAATAAGAAATGAATTATTTGATACTTATGATAATTACATCAGAAGTAAATATGAAATAGATGTTAATTACAAAGCCTTGGATACAGTAAAAAATTATTTTAATTAATGAATATTAATACCAATTTACATAATTTTAAAAAAAAGCATAAGAATAAGAAAAATCAAATAATTTTCCACAAAACTAAGTACCAAAATAATAGAATAATCGAAAATATAATAAATAATTTTCTTACACAAAAAAATAGTTTTATTTTCGAATCTGTGGAGAAAAGGAGAATTAGAGGACGCTATACAATAATTGGGGCAGATCCTGATAAAATTTGGGAATTTAATAAAAAGAGTATTCATATAATAGAAAATAAAAAAAGAAAGAAAATTAAGGGTTTTCCTTATCCGTTTTTAAAAAAACTTATAGAAAGCTTTAATTTTACACTACCCAAAAATCTTCCTCCTCTCTGTTCTCTTCTTGTTGGATATTTTTCTTACGATATCATCAGATATATAGAAAAAATCCCCGACAAGTGTTCTGATGATCTTAAAATTCCTGACATAAGGTTGATGAGACCTAAGACTATTATTATACATGATAATTTGCTTAAAAAAATTTATTTTATAGTAAATTGCTTTGCCGATGAGAAAATTACTAATTATAAAAAATATTATAGAGAACAAATACAAAAAATAAAATTTATGAAAAATCTAGCTTTTAATTTTAAAAATCTTAAGGTTACTAAAAAAAATAATAATAAAAAAATTAAAGTTAAGTCCAACATTTCTAAAAGTCACTTTAAAAAAATCGTCATAAAAGCAAAAAAATATATTAAAAAAGGGGATATTTTTCAGGTTGTATTAAGTCAAAGATTTGAATCTAAACTTACAAAGAAACCCCTGGAGATATACAAAAAATTAAGAACTAGTAATCCTTCGCCATTTATGTTTTTTTTTAATTTTGATGACTTTCAAATCATTGGTAGTAGTCCTGAAATATTAGTAAGACTGAGAAATGATAGAATTACGATACGCCCAATTGCGGGAACAAGACCTCGAGGATTGAATGTTAAAAAAGATATGTTCTACAAAAAACAATTATTAAACGATAAAAAAGAATTATCAGAACATCTAATGCTTTTAGATTTAGGACGTAATGACGTTGGAAAAGTTTCTAAAATAAATTCTGTAAAAGTTACAGAAAAATTTAAAATAGAAAAATACTCTCACGTCATGCATATTGTTTCAAATGTTGAAGGTATATTTGATAGAAGAAAATCTTTAATAGACACGATGTTGGCTGGTTTTCCAGCAGGTACTGTTACTGGAGCTCCTAAAATAAGAGCTATGGAGATAATCGATGAACTTGAAAAAACTAAGAGAAAAATGTATGCGGGCGCCATTGGTTATTTTTCAGCTGATCAAAATTTCGATACTTGTATTGCTTTAAGAACTGCTTTGATAAAAAATAATAAATTTTATATACAATCAGGCGCAGGTATTGTTGCTGATAGTGTTCCTGAAAAAGAATATTTAGAAACTGTCAATAAAGCGAAAGCTTTGATTAACTCTTTAAATTAGAAAATGAAAATTTTATTAATAGATAACTACGATAGTTTTACTTATAATTTATATCATTATCTATCCATCTTAAAATGTAAAGTTGAGGTTTATAGGAATGACAAAATTAAAATTGAAAAAATTAAAAGTAAAAAATATAAAAAGATAGTAATTTCTCCTGGTCCAGGAAATCCTGACCAAGCTGGAAACTGTTTAAAAATAGTTAAATATTTCTCTAAAAAAATTCCGATATTAGGAGTTTGCTTAGGTCACCAAATTATAGGACAAGCTTTTAAGTCCAAAGTAGTAGTTGCCAATAAATTAATGCATGGAAAAACAAGTCTAATAAAACATAATGGCAAGGGTATTTTTAAAGGACTAAAAAAAATAATTTCTGCAACAAGATATCATAGTTTGATTATTGACAGAAAAACTCTTGGTAATGATTTAATTGTTACTGCGGAAACTAAAGATAGAACAATTATGGGTATAATGCATAAAAAATATAATGTTCATGGTGTTCAATTTCACCCTGAAAGTATTAAAACTCCGGAGGGTATAAACTTATTAAAAAATTTTTTAAGGTACTAGAGATCTATGAATATATCTGAAGACTTAATTAAAAAAATTTCAAAAGGCATAAATCTAACCTTTGATGAAAGCAAGACAATCTTCCTTAGTATTATGAATGGAAAAATGGGAGAAGACCTAATTTATAATTTTTTGGTGAACCTATCAGCAAAAGGTGAAACGGCTGAGGAAATAGCTGGTGGAGTTTATGTTTTAAGACAGAAAGCTTTAAGAGTAAATACCAGTGATGATATTATAGATACTTGTGGTACTGGAGGAGATGGAAAAAATACATTAAATATTTCCACGGCTTCTTCACTTTTATTATCAAGCATGGGAATTAAAGTAGCAAAACATGGGAACAAAGCTCTTTCATCAAAATGTGGATCGGCTGATGTATTAGAAAAATTAAAGATAAATATAAATCTAAAACCAGAGGAAGTTTCTAGTAGTATAAAAAAAAATAATTTTGGTTTTATGTTTGCTCCTAATTATCATTCAGCAATGAAATATGTTGGACCAACCAGAAAAAAAATAGGCAAAAGGACAATATTTAATTTGATAGGACCTTTGAGTAGCCCTGCTGGTGTCAAAAAACAAGTTGTTGGTGTGTTTGAAAAAAAATGGTTGATACCATTTGCTGAGGCATTAAAAAATTTAGGTTCTACACATGCATGGATACTACATAGTGAAGACGGGATGGATGAAATTTCTCCATTTGCTATAACAAATATTATTGAATTAAAGAAAAATAAAATTACTGAGATAAAAATAGATCCAAAAAAAATAGGTATTAAATTTAATAATACAAATAATTTGTTAGGAAAAGATTCAGATTATAATGCTGAAAAGATAATTGAAATTTTTAATGGTAAATATAATGAATTTTCCGAGGCTGTTTGTTTAAATTCTTCAGCTGCACTTATTGTTTCAGGAAAATTTTTTGAATTTAGTGAAGCTTATGAATTTTCAAAAAATCATTTATTATCAGGAAGAGCAGCCTCTCATTTAAAAAAACTTCAAACTACATAAAATGGAAAGCATATTAAATAAAATAATTAATAATACAAAAGATAAAATTATTAATTATAAAAAAGTATATTCACTATCTGATATCTTAAATAACATCAAAAAAATTAAAAATTTTATAGATTTTAAGAATGAAATAAAAAAAGAAAACACGAAAAAAAAAGTATCAATAATTGCTGAAGTCAAAAAAGCCAGTCCTTCTGCTGGATTACTTGTTGAAAATTTTGATCCTCTTGATTTGGCTAGAATATATGTAAAAAATGGAGCGGTTTCTCTTTCTGTGCTTACCGAACAAGATTTTTTCTTAGGTAAACTTGAGTATATGAAAATTATCAAAAGTAAAATTAATATCCCTATTCTATGTAAAGATTTCTTTATAGACACATATCAAGTTGCTTTGGCTAAAAGCTTTGGTGCTGATTGTGTCTTAATAATTTTGTCTGCTATTGATAAAATTCTTGCTAAAGACTTGTACCAGGCAGCAAAAGATTTAAATATTTCAACTTTAGTAGAAGTCCACTCGGAAAGAGAAGCGGAAATTGCCCTGTCTTTTGAAGATTCAATTATTGGTATAAATAATAGAAATTTGAATACTCTAGAAACTTCTTTAAACACCTCTGTAAAACTTTCTAATATATTAAGACCACATAAAAACCCATTAGTTTGTGAAAGTGGAATACATTCAGTTAATGACATTAAATTCATTATAGAAAATGCTAAAATTCAAAACTTCCTAATAGGTGAATCACTTCTAAAAAGTAAAAATATTAGTTCAAAATTAAGAGAATTTACTCAAATAAGCCTTTAAAAATAAGACTTTTTTCACATTGATTTAAAATTAGAACTTTTGTAGAACAGTAAATGTACGATATTTGTTCTATGCTTACAAAAAAACAAAAAAACTTGCTTTTATTTATTAACAAAAAAATCAGATCTACTGGTGTTTCTCCTTCATATGAAGAAATGAAAAACTCATTAAATTTGAAATCGAAATCAGGAATACATAGGCTTATTTCTGCCCTTGAAGAAAGAGGTTTTATAAAAAGATTAGCTCACAAAGCAAGAGCATTGGAAGTATTAAAGTTACCAGAAACAGCAAGTGCAAACGATATATATAATTCTTTTTCACCAAGTG
>CACLLG010000030.1 GCA_902607735.1 uncultured Pelagibacteraceae bacterium
TTTCTAAAATAGTCTTTTCACTATCTTTTTTGGCAAAATTAATAATTTCTTGAGTTTCTTTTTTTGATTTATCAATTTTTTTTTCATAACTACTTAATAGATTTTTTGCTTCAACTTTTAATTTTTCTGCTTCGTCTAATTCTTTTTTTATTTCATTGATTTTACTAGCTAATGAGTCGTTTATTTTTTGTGGGACTTTTAAATAAAATAAAACTCCCAAAAAAATAAAAAAGGAAACGGCTACCCAGAAAGTTGCATCTATTATCATGTATGTTTTTCCATCTCTTTTTTTGTAATATCATTAATAATTGCAGAAACATTACTCTTATTAACTTCTGTACTAATTATTTGTTTTATTACTTCAGCAGATATTTCAGCTGCAATATTATTGATATTTGATATTGAAGATTTTTTTAAATTTTTTATTTCTGTTTCAGCTATTTTTAATTCTTTTTCAATTTCATCATTAAACTTTTGCTTTTTACCTTCTATATCTCTATCAAGTTTTTTTTTGCTATCTTCAATTATTTTTTTTGCTTCTTTTTTAGTTTTTTGAATTATTTCATTATATTCATTAAGTTTTTTTTCAGCATTTTCTTTAAGTTTTTGTGCCTCCTCAAGATTATTTACTACTCTAGATTTTCTGTTTTCAATAGTATGTGTAATTTTTGGAAGAAATATTTTTGAAATAACTAAATACAAAGTAGAAAAAATTATAAACAACCAAAAAATTTGGGCTATCCAAAATTCAGGATTAAGCTGAGGCATTCCTTTCTCAGATCCAAAAACCTGATTTGTATACATAGCCGTCGCAATGCAAATAGCAAAGCTAATACTTTTCATAACCAAATTTTATTTATTAAAATGCAAATAAAATTATTAACGCAACAACCAATCCAAATAAACCAGTGGCTTCTGCTAGCGCAAATCCCAAAAGTAAATTTGGAAATTGTTTTTGAGCTGCAGATGGATTTCTCATTGCTCCTGATAAATAATTTCCGAAAATAAGCCCAATGCCTACTCCGGCTCCTGCTAGCGCAATTGCTGCAAGTCCTGCTCCAATCATTTTAGCTGCTTCTAACTCCATTTTTCCTCCTTTTTTGTTAATGGTGTAAATTTAATGCATCATTTAAGTAAATGCATGTTAAAATTGCAAAAACATAAGCCTGAAGAAAAGCTACAAGTATCTCGAGTCCTGTTAGTGCAACCGAAAAACCAAGTGGTAACCAACCACCTAATAATCCTAAACTTATTACAAACCCACCAAATACTTTGAGCATAGTGTGTCCGGCCATCATATTAGCAAATAACCGCACAGACAAACTCACTGGTCTGCTTAAATAAGATATAATTTCAATAATAACTATTAAAGGTAAAAGTATTATGGGAACTCCTTTTGGCACAAAGAGTTCTAAGTATTTAATGCCATGTTTTACAAATCCTATAACTGTAACTCCTAGAAATACTACTGCTGCTAGTATAAACGTAACAATGATGTGACTGGTTACTGTAAATGAATAAGGCAACATGCCAACCATATTACAGAACAAAACAAACATGAATAAAGTAAATATGAATGGAAAGAATGAGCGAGCACTAGAACCAGCGGTATCATTTATCATTTTTGCAACAAACGAGTAACTCATTTCAGTTATTAATTCTATTTTTGAAGGTATTAGTGATTTTTTTTTAGTTCCAAAAAACATCAGTGATAAAATTAATACTGCGCTTATTGTCATAAAAAGGCTTGCGTTGGTAAAAGATAGATTTATGCCACTGATATTTATTTCAGGTCCTATTTTATAAACTTCAAACTGGTGCATTGGATTTAGAGCCATTTTTAATTCCTTTATAATTTGTTATGCATCTTTTTTGCTGATTTAATTACATTTAAAATACCAGCTGCAACGCCCATAAAAAAGAAACAAATTATTAACAAAGGTTTAGTACCAAACCAATTGTCCAAAAGAAACCCTATTGTTGATCCCACAACTACAGCTGCAACTAATTCCGTGCTAATTTTTAAAGCTTTACCCAAAGATGCGGCATTTGAACCTCTTTTTATTTCGTCGACTCCTTTAATTTTTTTTTTTGCAATTTTTAAGCGAGTTGATATTTCTTTAAGATCTTTCATTATTTAGGTTGAATGTTTACGCAACTAATTCTTCAGCTTTTTGTAAATCTACAGAAACTAATTGGCTAATTCCTTTTTCTGGCATTGTCACCCCATACAATCTATCCATTTTAGACATTGTTAAAGCATGGTGTGTGATTATTAAAAATTTTGTCTCAGTGATTTTTGTAAGCTCATCTAATAGCGAACAAAATCTTGTTACATTAGCATCATCAAGTGGCGCATCAACTTCATCTAAAACGCAAATTGGAGCCGGGCTAGTTAAAAAAACTGCGAATATTAGAGATAAAGCCGTCAACGCTTGTTCTCCACCCGACAATAAAGTTATCGATTGTAATCTTTTACCTGGAGGGCTTACCAGCATTTCTAAACCAGCTTCTAATGGGTCATCAGATTCAACGAATTCTAATTTTGCAGTTCCTCCATTAAATAGTTTTGTGTAAACATCATTAAATTTTCTATTAACTTTTTCAAATGCACCTACAAGTCTTTCTCTGCCTTTTTGATTGAGTTCATTTATGCTTGCTCTCAGTTTAGTTATTGCGGTTACTAAATCTTCTCTATCTTTTTCCATTTTTTTAATTTCATCTTTATATATTTGTGTTTCCTCATCAGCTCTTAAATTTACCGAGCCAAGTTTTTCCCGTTCATTTTTTTTAGCATCTAGTTTATCCTCTTGTTCAATTACATTAGGCAATTCATCAATGTTTTTTAAATCAGAATTTTCTAATAAATCTTTTTCTTCAATATTTAAGTCATTTTTTAAAGTATGAATTAGATCTTTTCTTCTATTTTCAAGGCCTTCTAGAGTTGCACCAGATCTTGCTTTATTTTCTCTGGCTATAATCATTTGTTGTTCAACTTCCCTTAATTCTTTATATACATTTTGATATTTTTCTTCAGCTTTAATTAAATCATTTGATAATTCTTGTTTTTTATTTTCTGTGTCAGATGTATTTTGAGTAAGCATCCCTTTCTTTTCAGCAACTTCTTCAGGTAATTTTGCTATATTTTCTAAATCAGTTTTTACCTTATTTATTCTTTCATTTAATTCATTTGACATCTTTTCTGAGTTAAATTTTAAATTTTTCCAACTTTCTATTTCTGTATCGATCGCGCTAATTCTTTCTTTTCTTTTTATAGACTCATTTTTTATATTTTGATTTTTACTGTAACTATCTGCATATACTTCTATGATCGTTTTAAAGTTATCAAGGACAGCTATTGCTTCATCATTTTTTTGAGCATTTACCAACTCTTTAACCTTGTCTATCTCAGCCGTTAATCTGTTTTTTGTAACATTCAAGTCTTCGCTAGATTTTTTTTCTGTATCGTAGTATTTTGAGTCTATCTCAATTAATTCTTTTTTTTCTTCTTTAAGTCTCTTTTCGTTTGACGTTGCTTCTAAAATAATATTTTTCTCTCTCTCAATATCATCTGTAAGTGTATCCTGAGATTTTTGTAATCTATCTTTATCTGTTTTAATTCTTTTTTCTTCATCTTCTAAATTTTGGAGTTCTAAATTAAGTCTTTGTAATTTAGATAATATTTGCATATTTTTATCTCTTAGTGGTTTTAGATTTAAATTAGCTTTTTCTACTGCGCTATTTTTTTCATTTATCAAACTTTTTAAATTATTTATTTTATCATCAGATTCATCAGTAATATTTTTTGTTGAATTTATTTCCTTTTCGATTTCTTTAGATTTTATGTAATAAAGTCCTGCTTCTATTTTTTTTATTTCTTCAGAAATATTTTTATATTTTGAAGCATCTACGGCTTGCTTTTTTAAATTTTCTAATTGTTTTTCTTGTTGTCTTCTCAATTCATCTGCTTTTTTTAAATTATTTTCTGCCGAATTAAGTCTTAACTCAGATTCATGTCTACGAACATGAATACCAGAAATTCCTGCTGCTTCTTCCAAGATGGCTCTTCTATCTGTAGGTTTTGCTGTAACCAAAGCTCCAATTCTGCCTTGGCTAATCATTGAAGGCGAATGTGCTCCAGTTGATAAATCCGCAAAAAGTGTTTGGACGTCTCTAGCTCTCGTTTCTTTATCATTTATAAAGTATCTTGAACCTTTATCTTTAACTATTCTCCTTTTTATATTAATTGTTTCTAGTTCATTAAATTGAGTAGGTCCGTCTTTCTCTGAATTATCCAAAGATAAAGAAACTTCAGCTATATTTTTAGAAGCTTTATTAGCTGTTCCAGAAAATATTACATCTTCCATTCCCGATCCTCTCATACTTTTTGCTGATGTTTCTCCCATACACCATCTAATAGATTCAACTATATTTGATTTTCCACAACCATTTGGACCAACTATTCCGGTCAAGCCCTTTTCAATGACAATAGATGTTTTTTCAACAAAGGATTTGAAGCCAATTAAATCAAGTCTTTGAAATTTCATATATTAAATAATTTCTTCTATCTTTTTTTTTATATTTTTAAAATTAATTGAACCCTCAAGTTTTTTCTCATTAATTACAATTGTTGGAGTAGATTCGATAGAGTATTTTTTAGCAGCTTCTATTCTACCATTTAATATTTTGTCACTTATATCCTCATTTATTAAACATTTTTCAAATTGTTTTGAACTTATCCCCAAATTTTCAACAATTTTTTTTAAATTTTTATTAATAACATTTATACTTGAGCCGCTTATTGCCCATTTGTCTTGAGTTTCATAAATGGTATCTAAAAATATTATTTGTTTTTTTTGATCTACACAGTGTAATAATTTAGACGCATTGAATGCTGCTTGATCTAAGGGAAAATCGATAAAAATTAATTGTGCTTTACCAGATTCGACATATTCTTTCTTAATTTCGGGAACTACTTTCATGTGGAAATTAGCACAATGTGGACACGTTAAGGAAGAATATATTTTTATTTTAACTATAGCATCATTCGAACCAATAACGATTTTATTTTTTAGTACTTTTGTATCCCCTGCATAAGATTTCGAACAAAAAATTAAACAAATAATAAAAAATTTAATTGATGAAAAAATTTTAAAATTTAAATTTAGTCTAGTCATTTTTGGCCGCTTTTAGAAGTTGAGAAAGCAAGTTTTTTATATTAGTATTTTTAATCTCATTAATTTTTTTTTCAAATTTTTTAGAAGATGATTTTAAAGCATTATCATTTTTTTTTTTTATTGATCTAGAATTAATAACTTGGAGTTTAATCTCATCTATTAATTTGTAACCAAAATAACTATTAATTTTATTAATAATTTTTTCCTTAGAATATTCTACATTTATTTCATCTCCTCTGTTAATAGCTAAGACTAGCGTTCCACATGAATCTCTATTTTTCATTTTTATTGACTTTGGAAATGAACAGCTGGAAATGTCTTTTCCCACTAAAATGTTCCACTTGCTAATTATTTCAGAATAATTATAACCATTCTTTTTTAAAATGCCTTTGATGCCCCGCGGCAGAGTATTACCAAACGGTCTTAATCCTTGAACGTAAGTTTTGCTTTCTTTATTATTTTGTTTGTAATGCATATAAATAATATGAAGTTATCAAAAAAAATTCTCACATGGTATGATAATAACAAACGAGTATTACCCTGGAGAATAAGCCAAACCTCAAAGAAAAACCAATATTATAGAATTTTGAGTGAATTTATGCTTCAACAAACACAAGTAAAAACTGTAATTCCGTATTTTAATAATTTTGTAAAAAAAATTCCAAATTTGAAAGCTTTATCTAAAAGTAACGAGAAAAAAATTTTAAAATTATGGGAAGGATTAGGTTATTATACCAGGGCAAAAAATTTACATAAAACTTCTAAAATATTAGTTAAAAAATACAACGGTTTAATTCCTGATAGTTTTGAAAAATTAAAAGAATTGCCAGGAATAGGAGATTATACTGCTAATGTACTTTTGGCTCTAATTTACAATCAGCCACGTGTTGCATTTGATGGAAATGTCAAAAGAGTCTTATCCAGGGTATCTAATATAAATACAGACAAAGCGGTAAATTTATTTAAAACCAAAAGGAACGGAGATTTAGCCGAAGCCCTAATGGAATTTGGTGCCTTAGTATGTAAACCAAAAGACCCAAAATGTTATGAATGTAAAATCAATACAATGTGTGCATATTACTCATCAAAATCAAAAATTAAATTTAAAAGAAAAATAAAAATTCAATCAAAAAGTTATGATATTTTTTGCTACTTAAAAAAAAGTAAAAAACAGATAGCATTAACTAAAAGTAATGATTTAGGTTTTTTAAAAAAATTTAATTTGCCAAAAATTCAAAAAGCAGCTAAAAAAAATAAAAATTGGAAATTTTTATGCAATTATAAAAATTCTATATCAAATAAAAAATTAAATCTTAATTTATATTATAAATTTTCTTCAAAAATACCTTCGAAATATAATTGGTATTCATTAAATAAAAATAAAGAATTTATTCCTTCATTCACTAAAAAAATTTTTAAACAAATCACACATCTTTATTAATGAAAAAAAAAATTGCAATAATCGGATCGGGCATTGGAGGGCTAACAGCTGCAAATTTATTAATAAAAAATTCTGATTTTGAAATAATTGTTTATGAAAAAGAAAAGATGCTAAGCTTAGAAGAGGGATATGGAATACAGTTAGCTCCTAATAGCATTTCTATTTTAAATAAAATAGGATTTAGAAATATAGATAAAAATCATATTTTTAATCCACTAAAATTAAATTTTTATTCAAATAATAATAAAATTTGCGATTTAGATTTAGGGAAATTTAATAATGATTCAATTAAATATACAACATTACAAAGATCTACTTTAATCGAATTTTTGAAAGATAAATTATTTACAAATAATTTTAGGTTCGGAAAAGAAGTTAGAAAAGTTTCAAAAATTCAAGATAAACTTTTAATTAATTTTTCTGATAACACTAATGATTTAGTAGATTTTATAATTGTATCGGACGGGGTTTTTTCTAAAACAAAATCGATAATAGAAAATAAAGATATTAAACCTAGATACAATGGTTCAGTTGCCATTAGATCAGTAATTAAATTTTCTGAAGAGTTTAATTATGAAAGTAAAAATATATCATTGATAATGTTCCCAAAAGCGCACATAGTTATCTATCCAATAAATAAGAAAGGAAATTTTAATTTAGTTTGTATTGTAAGAGAAAAATTATCTCAAAATTATGATATAAATTCGATAATTAAAAAAAAAATTTTATCAAAAAATAAAAATTTAGAAAATTTATTTAAAGCTGATTTAAACTTATGGCCTGTTTATGTATCTAAAAAGCCTATAAAATCGATTCACGATAATGTATTTTATTTAGGGGATGCTTTTTATACTTTTGCCCCAGCGCTTGCTCAGGGAGCATCGCAATCAATTGAAGCAGCGTATGAGTTATTTAATTTATTATATGAAAATAAAAAAAATATACAAAATCTTTATTTTAAAAAAAGGTTGAAAAGAACAAAACAAATTAATAAACGATCAAAATTTAATTACTTTGGATTTCATATTTCTAATCCTTTATTAATGAATTTAAGAAACTTTATTTTAAAACGTCTTGTAATAAACAAAAATTTTATTCAAAGCTACTTAGGAAAAATATATAAATAATTTTAAGGTTACAT
>CACLLG010000031.1 GCA_902607735.1 uncultured Pelagibacteraceae bacterium
ATATCTGCTCCCGCTTCACTAAGTTCATTTATTTGTTTAACTGTAGCTTCTACATCAGTTGTTAAAGTATTGGTCATAGATTGAACAGATATTGGGGCGTCACCACCTATTTCAACTTTACCAACTTTAATCTTTTTAGTTTTCCTTCTTATAATATCTCGAAATGGTCTTATGCTCATTTATTTATAAATTATTAATTAAGCCCAAACACTTTGTGTAGAGCTTTTACAGCTTTCTGCGTCAATGCTTCTCGGATTAGAACAGAAATTTTTATTTCTGAAGTTGAAATTGCTAAAATATTTATTTTTTCATCTGCTAAACATCTAAACATTTTATAAGTTACTCCAGGACTCGCTATCATGCCTGCGCCAATAATTGATACTTTTGCAAGTTTGTCATCATGAGTTACTTTATTGTAATTTATTTTTTTTTTATTTTTCTCAATTATACTCAATGTTTTTTTTAAATCCTCTTGTTTAATTGTAAAAGTTATATTAGCTTTCTTGCCATCTAAAGAAGTATTTTGAATTACCATATCAATATTTATATTGTTTTTTCCTATTGGTTCAAAGACATCTGCTGCAACACCAGGTTTATCTACAACTCCAACGATAGATACTTTGGCATTTTTTTTTGAGTAAGCGATTCCTGTCACTACCCTTCTGTTGTCAATATCACTTTCTGAAATTATTTTTGTTCCAGATTTTCTAGAAAAAGTAGACCTTACATGCACAGATATATTATTTGTCATTGCTGTTTGAACCGCAGAGGGCTGCATTACTTTTGCTCCTAAGGAAGACATTTCCAACATTTCTTCATAAGATATTTTATCAATTTTTTTTGCATTTTTATTTATGGAAGGATCTGTTGTAAGTATCCCTTCTACATCGGTATAGATTTCACAAGAGTCTGTTTGAAAAAATTTTGCTATTGCAACAGCAGATAAATCTGAACCACCGCGACCTAAAGTTGTAATTCTATTTTCTTTTGAAACTCCCTGAAAACCAGCAATAACCGCTACTCCTTTTTGTGAAATAAAATTTAAAATTTCATCAGTTTTAATTTGCATTATTTGTGATGAAGCGTGATTATCATTTGTAAGAATTGGAATTTGCCATCCCAACCAAGATCTTGCTTTAATACCTAGTTCAATTATTGCCCCTGCTAGCAACGAACTTGATATTTGCTCTCCTGATGACATCAATACATCTAATTCAGTTTTATTAAAACTATCACTAACTTGCCTTGATCTATTAATTAAATCATCAGTAGTTCCAGACATTGCTGATACAACAACTATAACTTCGTTGTTCTCTTCATGTCTTTTTTTTATAATTTTAGCAGCATTAATTATTTTTTTAATACTACCAACAGAAGTTCCGCCAAATTTAATAACTATTCTTTTCATAAAGTTAAAATACGATATTTACTTTGTATATTATTTGGTAATAAATACTCTTAAATACAAAAATGCACAAGTATATCTAAATTAATATTATTTTGACTACAGTAAATAAAATAGAAATAGAAAAATTTTCTAAATTAGCCAAGGATTGGTGGGATCCAAATGGAAAATTTAAGCCTTTACACCTTTTTAATCCGGCTAGAATTAAGTTTATTAAAGAAAAATTAATTTCCCATTTTAAACTAGAGCCAAATATTGAAAAACCATTACAAAAGTTAAAAATTTTAGATATAGGCTGTGGAGGTGGGCTTTTATGTGAACCTTTAAGTAGACTAGGAGCTAAGATGACTGGTATCGATGCATCAAACAATAATATTGAAGTTGCAAAATTACATTCAAAGGAAATGAATTTGGATATTAAATATATTCATTCTTCACCAGAAAATTTGAATCTCCAAAATGAATTTGATGTAATATTAAATATGGAAGTTGTAGAGCATGTTTCAAATATAAATTTATTTATAAAAAATTGTTCAAAATTTATTAAAAAAAATGGAATTATGTTTGTTGCTACTATAAATAAAAATTTAAGGTCATATATATTTGCAGTTCTAGGGGCTGAATATATTTTAAGATGGTTACCAATAGGAACTCACGATTGGAATAAGTTTTTAACACCACAAGAATTAGAGATTATTGCAAGCAAAAATAATTTTTTTCCTGATGAAGTAATTGGAATGAAATTCAATTTACTCTCTAAAAAGTGGTTTATAAGCAATGATCCTTCAGTAAACTATATTTCAACTTTTTTGAAAAACTAATTTTCAGTTTTATCTACCCAAGGAATAGTAGCGACTTCGATTCCTTCTTCTAATAGTTCGGAAGTTTCTTCGGGTGTCGCTTTACCATATATCCCTTTGGATGTTTTTTTATCATAGTGGATACTTCTTGCTTCTTTGGTAAAGTTTTCTCCAACATATTTACAATTCTTTTCTATATATTTTCTAAAATCAATAAGTTGTTTTCGAATATTTTTTTCTAATTTAGTTTTTTTTAAAACTTTATTTGATTTACTTTTTAAGTTGGGTGCCATTACTGTTTTCTTTACTGATGACGATTCACAGTAAATACACTTTATTAACCTTTTTTTACGTAAAGAATCAAATTCAGTTGAGTTAGAAAACCAACTTTCAAAAGTACCTCCACATTTACACACTAAATTATATTTAATCATTGTTAGCTCTATTATATTATTTAATTTTATTTAAAAAAAGTAAATACTAACTTCTATAATCAGCATTTATATCAATATAGTCATGAGTAAAATCACATGTGTAAACTGTATAAAGTCCATTTCCAATATTCAAATTAACCTCTATGTTAATTGAATCCCACTTCATATATTCTTTTAAATCTGCCTCGTTATATTCTTTTGCTATTTTTCCTTGGTCAGTCACTAAATAGTTTCCAAACTTTATTTGAATTTTACTCGATTGTACGCTCTCTCCCGACTTACCTATTGCCATAATAATTCTACCCCAATTTGGATCTTCTCCAGCAATGGCAGTTTTAACTAAAGGTGAATTAGCAATGGAAAAACCAATATTCTTTGCCATGATTGTAGATCTTGCACCTATTACATTTATTGTAACAAATTTTTTTGCACCTTCACCGTCTACTATAATTTGCTTCGCTAAATTTAATGACAGTCTGTGTAAAGCCTTTTCAAAATCTTGTAATTTAGGATCTAATACATTGTAAATTTTAGAATTTTTTGCCTTTCCTGTAGCAAAAATTGCAACCATATCATTTGTAGAAGTATCACTGTCAACAGTTATAGAATTAAAAGTAGTGGAAACTACTTTTTTTAAAATACTTTTTAAAAATACAGAAGGTATGTTTGCATCGGTAAATATAAATGACAACATGGTAGCCATATTGGGTGCTATCATTCCAGATCCTTTTGCTATGCCAGAAAGTTTTACTAATTTGTTGCCTATTTTACATTCTTCATAGGCTACTTTTGGTCTAGTATCCGTTGTCATTATTGCACTGGCTGCTTTAAACCACACAAACTTAGTTTGTTCGGTTCTTAATTTTTTTACTAGTTCTGGAATCCTATTTTTTATTTTTAGATGTGGAAAATCTTCACCAATCACACCTGTTGATGCAAAAAGCAAGTCGGTTATTTTTACCACCTCTTTAACTCCCTTGGGGGATTGCGAAGATTTTAAAGTGAGTGATTTTGATAAAGATTGCGCTATCTCTTTTAATCCTTGGGCGCCTTTTGTCCCAGTAAATGTATTGGCATTTTTTGTGTTAACCATGAGTGCCTTAACAAAATGTCTTTTAACTTTTAAATTCCAATTAATGCTAGCTGAAGTAACTTTAGAATTTGTATAAACCGCGCCAAAATTAGCTCCTTCATCAAAAAAGAATAAGGTTAAATCATCTCTACCATCTTTATATAGATCGGCAGACACAGCTGATATTTGTAACCCCTCAATGGGTTGCAACTCCTGAAATTCGCCCATTTTTGACATTTTAATTTTGGGATTTAGCAAATTTTTTATATTTAAAGTCATTAGTGTTTAAAATTTGTTATTATTGATTATATAAGTCTTAGTTAAAACAATATAATTATTTATGTTAAATATTAGCAGCATTATCGGCAAATTTGTAAAAAATTCAAGCCAAAGAGATATTGATAAACTAAAATCAACTGTCGAAAAAATTAATGGCTGGGAATTAAAAATAAAAGATGTACCTAGCGAAAATTTCCCAGCAAAAACCTTAGAATTCAAATCAAGAGTTCAAAAAGGGGCTAAATTAGAAGAGCTAATTCCCGAAACTTTTGCTTACGTAAGGGAGGCCTCTAGAAGAACCTTATTAGAACGTCATTTTGACGTACAGCTCATGGGCGGAATTATTCTCCATCAAGGAAAAATTGCCGAGATGAAGACAGGAGAAGGAAAGACTTTGGTTTCAACTTTGCCAGTTTATTTAAATTCGTTAATGAATAAAGGTGTCCATGTCGTAACAGTAAACGATTATTTAGCAAAGAGAGATTCCTCATGGATGGGGGAAATCTATAAATTTTTAGGCTTATCTGTTGGATGTATAACAAATGAAATTGATGACGCGGACCGAAAAAAAAATTATGGCTGCGATGTAACTTATGGGACAAATAGTGAATTTGGTTTTGATTATTTAAGAGACAATATGAAATATAACATACAAGAAATGGTACAAAGGGAACATTTTTTTTGTATTGTCGACGAAGTAGATAGCATCCTTATTGATGAGGCTAGAACTCCTTTAGTAATTTCAGGATCAACAGAAGATAAATCAGATCGATATTTTTTAGCTAGTAAATTTGTAAAACAACTTGATAAAAATGACTATGAGTTAGATGAGAAAAATAAAAATGTTATGCTTTCTGAAAAAGGTATAGATAAAATTGAAAAATTATCAGAAACATATGGAATTCTTAAGAATAATAATTTTTATGATCCACAAAATATTAATTTAGTTCATCATATTAATCAGGCACTAAAAGCAAACTTACTTTTTTTAAAAGATACAGATTATATTGTAAAAGATAATAAAGTACAGTTAATAGACGAGTTTACTGGACGCGTGCTTGATGGAAGAAGATTCTCAGATGGATTACACCAAGCAATAGAAGCAAAAGAAAAAGTTGAAATCCAAAGTGAAAATCAAACTTTAGCGTCGATTACTTATCAAAACTATTTTCGGTTATATACTAAACTTGCAGGAATGACTGGTACAGCCATGACTGAAGCTGAAGAATTTTTAGATATTTATAGACTGCCGGTGGTTTCTGTTCCAACAAATGAAAATACAATCAAAAAAGCATCAAGAATCTTGAAAAAATCATAATATAAATTCTTATGAACTTGATGCTCAAATAATTCTTTCAGATATTATAGGAGTAAAAAGAGAATCGTTTATTATAAATAACGAAATCAATATTACAGAAAAAATTGCAGAAAAATATGATAGAGCAATTAAACGAAGAATCAATAGAGAGCCAGTAGCATACATTACTGGTAAGAAAGAGTTTTGGAGCGAAGATTTTAATGTAAATAAGTCAACTCTAATTCCTAGACCAGAAACTGAGCTTTTAATTTATAAAGTAGTAAATTTTTTTAAAAATAAGAAAATAAATATATTAGATATAGGTACGGGATCTGGTTGTATACTACTCTCAATATTAAAGGAGTTACCTTTATCAAGAGGAATAGGAATAGATATATCTACTAAAACTATTAAAATCGCAAAAACGAATGCAAAAAAACTTAATTTATTAAATAGATCGAAATTTAGAATTTTTGATTTAAAAAAATACAAAACAGGAAAGTATGATTTGATTATATCTAACCCTCCATATATCCCCTCTAAAGATATAAAAAATTTAAGTAAAGATATAATTAATTATGAACCGAGAGTTGCTTTAAACGGAGGTATTGATGGACTTGACCTAATAAGGAAAATTATTAATATGGGTAATTATCTTTTAAAAAAGAATGGATTGCTTGTCTTAGAAATCGGGTTTAACCAATATGGAAAAGTTTCTGCTATAATGAGAAAATATGGCTATAGAGAAATAAGTAAAGAATATGATTATAATCAGAATGTGCGTTGTATAATAAGCACAAAGTGAGTTTTTTTTTAACTTTAAAAATAATTATTTTGACAAACTAAGTTATTAATGAATAAGATATTGTATATCCTATATAGAAATAAGGTATTTCAAAAAATATATGTTTCAACGTAAGCCAAGTAGATTTAGACGCCGTTCGAACGGAAGAGGTCACAGACAACGCGGAGGCGGTCTAGGACAAGCTAGATTAAGAACAAAACCTTTTTCAAATGGTCATGGTCAACAACGAAATAATTTTAGACCATTTTTGAGTGCAGAAAAGTTATTCGAAAAATATAATTCTCTTGCAAAAGAGGCTTTGTCTTCGGGTGATAAAACTTTATCTGAAAATTATCTTCAGCATGCAGATCATTTTATGAGAATTATTGAAGATAAAAACAGAAATCAAAATCTAAATAAATTGGACGTTGCTAATAAATCCGTTGAGGATAACAAAGATGTATCTGAAAATTCTCAAATCGATCAGGTTGACGAAATCAAAAATAAAGATTAATTTTGTTTAGCCAATAGTTCAGCAATTAGCACGTCAGTTTTTATTCTATGAACTTCAAACTGTTTTCTTTCATCACCTTTTAATACTTTTCCCGAAGGAAGTTTTAAAGTTTGAGAATTTACTTTTTTTCCATTTATAATTACTTCGTAATGTAAATGAGGACCAGTTGATATTCCTGTTGATCCGACATACCCAATGATTTGTCCTTGTCTAACTTTTTTTCCCACTTTCATTCCTGCAGCAAAATTTTTCATGTGAGCATAAACAGTTTCATAAGTAGAGTTATGTTTTATTTTTATACAATTTCCACCTCCGCCGCACCATTTCGCTCGAGTAATAACTCCAGTTCCAGAAGCCATAATAGGCGTTCCTATTGGTGCAGCAAAATCTGTTCCTTGATGCATTTTTGTAAAACCAGAAATTGGATGTTTTCTCATTCCGAAAGATGATGATAGTCTTGCACCATTTATTGGAGTTTTCATTAAGGCCTTTTCGACACTTTTACCATTTAAATCAAAATAACCATAACCTTTATCATCTCCAAATTTATAAAGTGAAATTTCTTTTCCATTCACTAACATGTGAGCATAAAGTATAGATCCACTTTTTATAAACTCACCATTTTCATCAAAATATTTTTCATAAATAATTCTGAAATAATCATCTTCTCTTATGTCTCTTTGAAAATCAATTTCAAAACCA
>CACLLG010000032.1 GCA_902607735.1 uncultured Pelagibacteraceae bacterium
ACATTCAGTGACTTCATTTTTATATATTGTAACGGATCCTTTTTTCCCTCGAGTAATAACAAGAAATTTTTTTAATTGTTTTCCAAATGAAATAACTTCATCAAAACTTTTGGCATCAATCAGTGACAGAATTTCTTGTTCATTTGCAAAAGTAATATCTAATTTATTATTTACTAAATCAAAAAAATTTTTTTTATGCCGCTCCACACAAAATTGATCTGATAAAGACATTGCTGTTTTTTTGGATAAATTAATAGCTTTGTCAAAAGCTTTTTGTGGTTCTCCTTCATCCCATAAATAGCCTTCTAAAAAAATTAATTCACTATTTTTAACAGCGTTTTCATCAATATCTTCATCGGTAATTTTTCCCGCGATACCTAAAAACGTACACATTGTTCTTTCAGAATCTGGTGTAATTAAAATCAAGCAAGTTCCGGTCGGTATTGACTCATTTTTTTTTTTATAACAATATTTTACTTTTTCTTTTGTCAAACTTTTTTCATATTTGTTACCCAATTCATCATTATTAACTTTTCCAATAAAGGAAACTGGATTCCCTAATTGTGATAATCCAACAATGGAATTTGCAACTGAGCCTCCTGCTATTGTTTCTTCGATTTTTAAATTTGACAATAATTTTTTAAATTCAGTTTCATTAACTAGTTTCATGGTGCTTTTAATCAGGCTATTTTGAGATAAAAAACTATCTTCTACTTTACAAATTACGTCAACTATGGCATTTCCAATTCCTAATATTTTCATCCAAGTTCCTTACTGTTGTATTTGCAATATTTGATTATTACACATGTCTTACAGCAAGGTACTCTTGCTTTGCAAGTATATCTTCCGTGTAGCAATAAGGTATGGCCAGCATTTTTTAAGTATTTTTTTGGAACTACTTTGTATAAATTTTGTTGAACCTGATCAGGATTTTTGCCACTAGCTAAACCTGTTCTATTACTCACTCTGAATACATGAGTATCAACAGCAATGGTAGGTAATCCAAATCCTTCATTTAATACGACACTCGCAGTTTTTCTTCCAACACCCGCCAGCTCGACTAATTTTTCAAAATTTTTTGGAACTTCACTATTGTGTCGTTCAATTAATTGTTTTGATAATAGATAAACGCTTTTTGCTTTATTTCTAAAGAAATTAATTTTTTTTATTAAAACTTCTATTTTTTTTCTACCAAGTTTTACAAAATGTTTCGGTTTGTTATATTTTTTGTAAAGATTTTTAGTCACATTATTAACATTAACATCAGTACACTGGGCCGAGAGAACAACGGAAACTAAAAGAGTAAACTTATTTTTGTATTTAAGATCGCTTTTAGGATTTTTTATTACCTTACTTAAATTTTTAAAAAGAGAATTAATTTCTCCAGATTTCATTTACTGTATTTTTCATTAGTTTATTTAAATTTATTTGAAATTCAAAACATTTCTCATCGAGTAAAGACCAGGTTTTTTTCCCATTAGCCATTTAGCTGCTATAAATGCGCCTTCAGAATAAAGAGCTCTATCAAATGCTTCGTGGTCTAAAGTGAGAGTCTCTTTTCCACTTGAGAAGTAAACTTTATGATTTCCTACTATTTCACCTTTTCGAATTGAATTAAAATTAATTTTTTTGCTATAAGGAAAAGTTGTTTTATTTAAGTATTTTCTTCCTGTCAATTTATAAAAATCTTTCTTTTTTCCTGTAGCTATACCTTTCCCAAGCATAAGAGCTGTTCCTGATGGATGATCTTTTTTATGTTTGTGGTGTACTTCAAAAACTTTACTCAAAAAGCTATCTCCAAGGGATTTAGAAGCTATTTCAGTTAAATACATCAATAAATTTATGCCTAAACTCATGTTGCCCGCCTTAAGTATGGGTATCTTTCTAGAATATTTTTTTATTAAATTTTCCTCTTTTTTAGAAAAACCAGTTGTTCCAATAACCACTCTTTTTTTTAGTTTAGAAGCAATTTTTAGTACTTCTAACGTACATTTTGGAATCGTAAAATCTATAATTATATTTGCATTTTTAAATGCAGATTCTGAATTTAATTGTGGTTTTAAACCAGATACCTTTTTATGAATTATTCTGTTTTCTGTAATAGAAACTAATCTAAAATTTTTAGTGCTTTTAGAAGATTTAATGAGTTGTTGTCCCATTCTTCCAAGGCATCCAGTAATTGATAAATTAATTTTTTTCATTTAATTTTTCCAAAATCGTTTTGCTTTTTCAAAAAAATCTTTCATAATTGGATTTGATTTAGAGTCTTCTAATTTTTTAAATTTTTCTAAAAGACTCTTTTGTTCTTTAGTTAATGATGCGGGAACTTCAGTTACTGAGCGTATATATAAATCTCCATAATCTTTATTTCTCATTAGAGGCATTCCTTTTCCCTTTAATCTAAATTGTTTTCCATGTTGTGTTCCTGCAGGAATTTTCACTTTAGCCTTTCCTCCGTCTATTGTTGGCACTTCAATAGTAGTACCTAAGGCAGCATCAGCTAAAGAAATTGGAAATTCAAAAAAAAGATTTTCTTCCGATCTTTTAAAAATGCTATGGCCATCTACAGATACAAAAATATATAAATCTCCACTTCCTCCTCCCTTTATACCCGCTTCTCCTTTGCCTGATAATCTAATTCTTGTTCCATCATCAACACCTTTTGGTATGTTAGTAAATATCTTTTTTTTAGTTTGTTTTTTTCCAATACCTCTACATTCCTTGCAAGGACTGGAAATTTGTTCTCCAGAACCAACGCATTCAGGACAAGTTTGCTGAATTGTGAAAAAACCTTGACTTGATCTTACTTGGCCTTGCCCCCCACATGCTGAACATGAAATAGGCCTAGATCCAGGTTCTGAACCATGTCCATCACATCTTCCACACTTGTCAGAAGATGAAAAATTAATTTCTTGTTTTTTTCCGTAATATGCATCCTCTAATGAAATAGATAAATCATATCTTAGATCTGCCCCTCTAAGGTCTGAAGATCTTCTTCGACCTCTTCGTCTGCTTCCTCCAAAACCATCAAAAAAGTCATCAAAAATATCTGAGCCAAAAATGTCCGAAAAAGCATTTGTGAAATCAAAATTTGAAAAACCTCCTCTTCCACCCGCATTTTCAAATGCTGCGTGCCCAAACTGGTCATAATTTTTTCTTCGCCCTTTGTCAGAAAGAACGTGATAGGCTTCGCTAGCTTCTTTAAATTTTGATTCTGCTGTTTTATCGCCTTTATTTTTATCTGGGTGATATTTAAGTGCTAATTTTCTGTAAGCTTTTTTTATTTCTTCAGAGGAAGCTGATTTAAGAACGCCCAAGACTTCATAATAATCTTTTTTTGCCATATATTTACCGACATTTTACGTCTTTAGACTTAGGCTCTTTTTTCTTTGTCTTTATCTTTTTTATCTTCTTTTACTTCTTCAAAGTCTGCATCAACAACATTTTCCTTGTTTTGACTTTTATTTTTAGAATCCTGACCTTGTTTTGCATCTTTTGTTGTAGTGTCCTTTTGTTGGCTTTTATATATAGCTTCTCCCAGTTTCATTGAATTTTGGACTAAAGTCTGTGTTTTTTTCTTTACTTCTTCTGTGTTTGTGCCCTTAAGTGCATTTCTTAAATCAGATATTCCAGTTTCAATAGCTTTTTTATCGGCTTCGGAAATTTTATTACCATGCTCTTTTAAATTTTTCTCTGTGGTGTGAATAATTGTGTCTGCTTGATTTCTTACATCAACAGTCTCTCTTTTCTTTTTGTCCGCTTCTTTGTTTGCCTCAGCATCTTTTACCATGTTCTTAATTTCCTCATCACTAAGACCTCCAGATGCTTGAATTTGGATTTTTTGCTCTTTTCCTGTTCCTTTATCTTTTGCAGAAACACTTACTATACCATTAGCATCAATATCAAAAGTTACTTCAATTTGTGGTACTCCTCTTGGGGCATTTGGTATTCCCACTAATTCAAAATTCCCTAACAATTTATTGTCAGCTGCCATTTCTCTTTCACCTTGTAAAACTCTAATAGAAACAGCTGGTTGATTATCTTCTGCTGTTGAGAAAACTTGACTTTTTTTAGTTGGAATTGTTGTATTTTTTTCAATAAGTTTTGTTGCTACTCCTCCTAATGTTTCAATACCTAAGGATAAAGGAGTCACGTCTAAAAGAAGAACATCTTTTACGTCTCCTTGAAGAACACCACCTTGGATAGCTGCTCCCATTGCAACTACTTCATCGGGATTTACGCTTTTATTTGGATCTTTTCCAAAAAAGGTTTTGACAGTTTCCACTATTTTTGGCACTCGTGTCATTCCGCCTACCAGAACCACTTCATTTATTTCAGCAGCGCTAAATCCAGAATCTTTTAAAGCTATCTCACATGGTTTTAATGTTCTTTTAATCAAATCTTCAACAAGAGCTTCTAATTTTGCTCTAGTTAATTTTATATTAATATGCTTTGGACCCGTTTTATCCGCGGTTATAAATGGTAAATTAATTTCAGTTTGTGCAGCAGAAGAAAGTTCAATTTTTGCTTTTTCAGCAGCTTCCTTAAGTCTTTGTAAAGCTAATTTATCAGTTTTTAAATCTATACCATTATCTTTTTTAAATTCATTGGCTAAATAATCTACAATCTTGTCATCGAAATCTTCTCCACCTAAAAAAGTATCTCCATTTGTAGATTTTACTTCAAATACCCCATCTCCAATTTCTAAAATCGAAACATCAAAAGTACCACCACCTAAATCATATACTGCTATTTTTTTACCTCCTTTTTTATCTAAGCCATAGGCTAGCGAGGCTGCTGTAGGCTCATTGATAATTCTTAATACTTCTAAACCAGCAATTTTACCCGCATCTTTAGTTGCTTGTCTTTGAGAGTCATTAAAATAAGCTGGTACCGTAATAACAGCTTGCTTTACTTCTTGTCCTAAATATTTTTCGGCTGTTTCTTTCATTTTTTGAAGAATGAAAGCAGATATTTGTGAAGGAGAATATTTTTTGCCTCTTGATTCTAACCAGGCATCATTGTTATCAGCTTTGATAATTTTATATGGTGCTTTTGAAACGTCTTTTTTTACAGTTTCATCATCAAAGTTTCTTCCAATTAATCTTTTAACTGCAAATAAAGTATTTTCAGGATTTGTTACAGCCTGTCTTTTAGCTGATTGACCAACTAATTTTTCATTGTTTTCACCAAACGCGACAACCGAAGGTGTTGTTCTAGCTCCTTCAGCATTTTCCAATACCTTTGCTTGGGTACCTTCCATTACAGCAACACAAGAATTTGTGGTTCCTAAATCTATTCCTATAACTCTACTCATAAAATTGTTTTCCTTTTGTTGCTATATGGGTGTTTTTTTCATTACTACAAGATAAAAAAGTCATTTTTTTTCCTCTTTTCCCTCCTTTTTCTCGCTTTTTTTAGCAACTCCAACAAGAGAAGGTCTAAGCAGTCTATTTTTCATCATATACCCCTTTTGTATCTCCTGTACCACTGTTCCAGGTTCTTTTGTATTATTTTCAATTTCTAACATAGCTTGATGAAAATTTGGGTCAAATTTTTTATTGATGCATTCAATTGATTCAACTCCATTTTTTTTAAAAATAGATATTAAATCATTTTTTACAATTTCTATGCCATCAATAATTTTACTTAAATCTTTATTATTTTTTAAATTGTCATCATTTTTAAATGATGTAATGGCACGATCAATATTATCTATAAGTGATAATGATTCGGCAGCGAAACTAAAACCGCCGAATTCAAATGCTTCCTGTTTTTCCTTTTCAAATCTTCTTCTTTGGTTTTCCATCTCAGCCATAGTCCTGAGTAATTTTTCTTGAGTAGTTTTAAGTTTTTCTTCGGGTGTTTCCTTTTTTTCTTTTTGCTTTTTATCTTGATTTTGACTCTCATCATTCATTGACGTTTTTTCTTGATTATTTTTTTCTGATTTTGTCATCTACATGATATATGGTCACTTTTAAAAAAAATACTAGGGTAAAATGGATAAAATAAAAGAAATTTTAATAGGCACTAATAATGAAGGAAAATATAAGGAAATATGCGATTTGTTACCAAAGCGAGTAATAAAATATTCACTAAAAGAATTTAATATTTTATCACCAGAGGAAACAGGAAAAAGTTTTGAAAAAAATTCATTTATAAAGGCCTCATATTTTTCAAAAAAAACTAATTTAATTTGCCTTTCTGATGATTCGGGCTTGGAAATAGATCTTTTAAATGGAGAACCAGGAATTTATTCCTCAAGATGGAGTGGTAAAAAAAATAATTTTGATTTAGCTATAAAAAAAATTTTTAAAAAAATGAAAAAAATAAACAAAGACTGGTTTTACTATAATAAAGCTAGATTTATATGTTGTTTAACACTTTTTTGGCCGAATGGAAAAAGTTATTCAAGCAAAGGAATTGTAAAGGGAGAAATATCAAATTCAAAGAGAGGGCAAAATGGATTTGGCTATGATCCTATTTTTATCCCAAATGGTTATGATCAAACTTTTGGCGAGATGGAATCCAAATTAAAGATGTCTATTGATCATAGATTTAAAGCATATCTTAAAATTAAAAATTTTTTTATTTAATATACCTCAATAAATTTTTTCTCTGAAACTTTATAAATTTTTAATTTTTGCCGACTTAAATTACCATCAATAAAAAATTCACCATGAAGACCTTTGAAGCCCTTTTTATTATATAATTGCTCAGTTTTAAACTGAAAATTATTTTTAAACCAACAATAGTAAATTAATCCGAGTGCATCATACGCAAGTATGGAAACTTTATAGGGTTCTTCCTCAAATATATTTGAAAAATTTTTGTTAAATTTTTTTAAATTATCAAAATTGACAGAAGGAAAATGTAAATTTTCCATAGCATTTTCACTAAAAAGAGTGTCATCAAACCATTGATTAATTGTAAAGAAATTAACATTCTTACTTGATACATCGGAAAACATAAAAGATGTTAGAACACTCTTCAGTCTTTCACCAAAATCTATAATAACAACAGAATCAAAATTTACATTTCCTAGTGTATGCATTTGTTCAAGTTTTTTTAGTTCTTGTTTATGTTTATATAAATCAGATTTTTCTAATATTTTAATTCTTCTTTCTAGATCTTTTTTTCTTTCTCTATACTTGGTTATTTTTTCTATTTCTCCAGTTATTTTTTTTGGATTGGTATTATAAGAATAGGTTCTATAGAATTTTAAAATATCT
>CACLLG010000033.1 GCA_902607735.1 uncultured Pelagibacteraceae bacterium
ATATTTCATTTTTACTTAGTGAATCTATTAGCAGAATATTTGTGTCTAAACTGATTTTATATTCTATAATTTTTCCAGCAGTATTTTTAGCTGTAGCACTTTTATTTTTTATCAAATTAATCGTAATATTAATATTTTGTGCATTTAAATCACCATCATTACTTTTTGATAAAATATATAATTTAGAATAAATTTGATTTCCTAATTTTTTATTACCTTGTATAAAGTAATCGTTAATTTTAAATTGTAAGTTTGATGAACTGAAAATAGGCTTATAACCGGCGCAAGCACTCAGATAAACTAACAGTATAAAGGCAATGCTTAAGGAGGCAATTTTTTTCATTTTTCTGTTATGAAGTTTATAAGTTTATTTTTAATATAAATATTTTTTATAATTTTAGTTTTTTGTATATGTTTTAAAACATTATCAATTTTTTTTGATTTTTCTATAACTATTATTTCTTTTGAATTTATTGGCATTTCCAATATACCTCTTTTCCTTCCATCAACTTGTATTACAATTGTGCATTTTTCTTCCTTTAATAATTTAGGATCATATTTTGGCCAATAAAATTTTTTTTCTATTTTTTTACAACATTCATGAGCCAAATGTGGGACGAGTGGCATTAGTAACATTATTATTTTTTCCCATTCATTTTTTAAAGTTTTATTTGAGGCTTTGTTATTTATTACGTAATCATGAAGTAAATTATATATTTCATGCATGTTAGCTATCACGACATTATACTGAAAATTATCTAAGTTTTTAGTAACGTTGAAAATTGTTCTATTCACGGCCTTTTGTAAAATTATGTCTCCGGATGGCATAGATGATTCTTTTTTGTTTAAAATTTCATTATTTAATTTCCAAAGTTTTTGAATAAATTTAAAGGCAGCAGAGACACCTTCTACTGACCACATCACATCTCTTTCTGGAGGACTATCTGACAACATAAACCATCTAATAGAATCTGCCCCATAAATATTGATCATCTCTTCTGGATCTACGATATTTTTTCTTGATTTAGACATAGCCTCAGAAGGTCCTACAACAACTTTCTTTTTATCTTTTTTTGTAACTAAATTACCGTCAGGATCTCTTTCAACTTGATCAGGATATAACCATTGGTTTTGTGAATTTTTGTAAGTTTCATGGCACACCATTCCTTGGGTAAATAGACTTTTAAATGGCTCAATATAATTAAACTTTTTGTTGTTAAATGCCAATGCTCTCATAAAAAATCTTGAATAAAGTAAATGTAATATTGCATGTTCGACGCCACCGATATATTGATCAACGGGCATCCAATATTTAACATCGCTCAATTTATAACCGTAGTCTTTGTGTTTTGATGAACAAAATCTTATGAAATACCAGGAAGAGTCAACAAATGTGTCTAAAGTATCTGTTTCTCTGGTAACTTTTTCTCCCGTAGGAAGTTTTGTATATTTCCAAGTAGGATGTTTTTCTAAAGGATTTCCTGCTACATTAAGATCAACATTATCTGGTAATAATACAGGCAGGTCTTTTTTTTTGATTGGAATTGCATTTCCCTTTTTGTTGTAAACTATCGGAATAGGACAACCCCAATATCTTTGTCTGGAAACACCCCAGTCTTTAAGTCGAAATGTAATTTTTTTTTTACCTATTTTTTTTTTTGTAATTACTTTTATTATTTTTTCTATAGCTTGATTTACAGTAAGATCGTTTAAAAAATTGGAATTAAATAATATACCATCTTCTGTAAAAGCTTCATTTTTTATAATAAATTTATTTGCCTCTATATTTTTTGGCTTAACTACGGGTAATACTCTAAGGCTATACTTGTTTGCAAAATCTAAATCTCGTTGATCATGGGCTGGACAACCAAATATTGCACCAGTTCCATAATCCATTAAAACAAAGTTTGCTATAAAAACAGGAAGTTTAGTTTTTTTATCCAAAGGATGTAATGCGAATAAGCCTGTATTAAAGCCAATTTTTTCGGCATTTGCTAATGCTTCTTCTGTAGTTCCCATTTTTGAACATTCAGATTTAAAAGAAAGAAAATTATCGTTTTTTTCAAAATTTTTTGCAATCGGATGATCAACTGAGATTGCAATAAAAGAAGCACCAAATATTGTATCGGGTCTAGTTGTAAAAACTTTTATTTTATTAAATTTATTTTTTTTATTAATTTCAAAATTAATTTCACAACCATATGATTTTCCAATCCAATTTTTTTGCATTAGTTTTACTTTATCTGGCCAATTTTTTAAATTTTCTAATTCATCCAATAAATTTTGTGAAAATTTTTTAATATTAAAAAACCATTGTGAAAGTTTTTTTCTTTCTACTATAACTCCTGAACGCCAACCTTTTCCATCAATTACTTGTTCATTAGCTAAAACAGTTTGTTCAGCAGGATCCCAATTAACGTAAGTATCTTTTTTGTAAACTAGATTTTTTTTGAATAATTCTAAAAAAAATTCTTGTTGATGTTTATAATATTCAGGATCACAAGTGGATATTTCACGATCCCAATCCAATGAAAGTCCAAGAAGTTTTAATTGTTTTTTCATGGTTCCTATATTTTTTTTAGTCCAGTCTTTAGGATGTAGATTATTTTCACGAGCAGCATTTTCTGCTGGCAAGCCAAAAGAATCCCACCCCATAGGATGCAAAACGTTAAATCCTTGAAGTTTTTTATATCGCGCTAAAACATCACCGATAGTATAATTACGAACATGACCCATGTGAATTTTCCCTGAAGGATAAGGAAACATTTCAAGACAATAAAATTTTTTTTTATTTTTATTTAAAATAGCAGCATCAGATTTTTTTTCAGACCAAATATCTTGCCATTTTTTTTCGACGTTTTTTATATTATATCGTTCCATAGATTTGAAAGTTAAATTTCTATAAAATTCAGTTTTTTTATTTTATTTATTTCTTTTGAATTTTTTTTTATTTTTTTGAGTCTCTTTCTCGAAAAGAGCGGCTTTTTTAAGAATCGCTACTTGAAGTTCTTGTTCAAGCGTAGATGATATTTTCTTAACAGTACATTTTTGTTCAATTCCGCCAATATTGCACCGTTTCTTATGAACAATGATTCTAATTCCATCTGATCTCACTTCATTTGTTAAAAATCTTATTGTAATTTTAAGAGACTCGTCCGCAGCAGTTCCTTCGTTGTACCAATCAGTTGTTATAATTCCACCGGAATAATCGACGTTTGCAAGCGGTAAAAAATCAAGTATATCTAATGTTGCACGCCACATTGGATTTGAACTTGCAAATTGATAGTTTGTGCCACCATCCCCACCCATCGCTTTTCCAAGTGAGAAACCTTTTCCTTCTTCTAGATTTTTCTTTACTCTATCCTTAGAATTTACTGGTACTTTTCTGGCATCAACTGGATTATAAATTCCACAGGCATTTAAAAAACTTAAAATAATAAATCCTGTTAATAAAAACGAAATTTTTTTTGGAATAAAATTTAGAAAACTCATATAGCCTATTTTTATTACATTAATTTTCATTTGAAAATGACTATAAAGATACAAAAAAGCTAATAAAATCGCCATTTTTACGTCTTTGCAAAAATGTGATATAAATACAACATATTCAAAAAATCTTTATATTACGCAGCTATTTCAATTTTTTTTAAGTTATTAGAGTGCTATTTTAGCACCATTCATATGAATATAACTAAAACAAGAGGAGAATAATTATGAATAAATTAAGCAAACTAGGAGTATCTGCATTGTGCGGATCTCTAGCTGCAATTTCATCTGCTCACGCAGGCGATCTTTCAGCAACTGGTAGTGCTCAAGTTACATGGATGTCTAAAGAAGACGCTGTAACTGGTAACCCTATTGGTATGAATTCAGGCTTTGGCTTGAATGGTTCTGGTGAACTTGACAACGGTTGGTCAGTAGCGTTCACAGTAGCTCATACGGATGCGGGTGCGTATTCAAACGCAAATATTACATTGGGCATACCTGGTTTGGGTGACGTACGTCTTGACCAAGGTACAACAGGTACTGGTCTACAACGTATGGATGACTTAACGCCTTCAGCATGGGAAGAAGCTGACGGAGCTGGTCAAGCTATTGGTAAAACTGGAATAAGTGGTATTACTGGTGGTGCTAATATCCAAATCGAAAACTTTGAAATGCAACCTGATGGTCTAGCGATCGTAGTTGCGTTTACTAAAGACTCAGATAGCGCTACTAATATAGGAGAGAAGAACTCAGGTGGAGTTTCTGGAGTTGAAGGTGCTGGTTACGATCTTTCTTTTACAGCGACAGACGGCCTACACGGAATGGCTGGCTTGACGGTGTACGGAGGAATATCTAACGTAGATATGTACCAAAACAGTAATACTGTAAATGGCGACAAGGAAGAAACAGTGCTTGGAGTTAAATATGCTGCAGGCGGTTTCACAGTTGGTTACCAGCAAAACGATCAAGATACTGGTTTAACAGCTGCAACTTCATACGAAACAACTATGTACAGTGTTGTTTTTGCTGTGAATGATGACTTGTCAGTTTCTTACGGTCATGTTGAGTCTGATAAACAAGGCGACAGCGATAACGCTGAAGCTCAATCGTTCCAAGCTGCGTATACTATGGGTGGAGCAACATTTGCTATAGCTGAAGTACAAGCTGACAACATAGCTTACGATAGTACGGACAATAAGGACACAACAATACTGTCATTGTCATTAGCGTTTTAACTTAGAGAAAGGCAAAGTAAATTATGAATAAATTAACAAAAGTTGGTTGTTCAGCTCTTTGTGGATCTCTAGCTGCTATTGCAGGTGCTAATGCAGGCGATCTTACGGCGACAGGTAGCGCACAAGTTACTTGGATGTCTAAAGGGGCAGATGTAACAGGTAACCCGATTGGATTTAATTCAGGTTTCTCACTGATTGGAAATGGTGAACTTGATAACGGGTGGACTTACAAGATGACTCTTGCACACACAGATGCTGGTGCATGGTCTGCTGCTTCTCTGAATATGGACATGGGAGGTCTTGGTGCACTTCGTTTGGACCAAGGTACAAGTGGTAACGGTGTTGCTGCTATGGACGATAAGATGCCAACCGCATGGGAAGAATCATGGGGCGCAGGATTAAGCACAGGTGTAAGAGGACTTGTTGTTGGAGCAGGTGCTTCAATGAACGTTCAGTATACTACGCCAACAGTTGTCGGTACTACACTGACATTGACGTACGCACCGCAACATGGTGCAACTGATACTGCAGAGAAGAACACAAGTGGGACTTCTGGGCAGGCAGGTCGAGCATACGATGCGACTATAAATATCAATCCATCATTTGGAACAGAGATTTTATCTGGTCTAAATATTTTTGGTGGTGCGACAACTGTAGAGTATCATGCTGGAGGCCCTCTAGCTGACACATATCAAGCTGTAGGTGGATTCACTTACGCTTTAGGTCCCGTATCAATCGGTGGCCAAGTGTCTGGTGAATACACAGGTTATGATAACGGACCTGTACCAGCTGTGGTTTCGAAGAACAACCTTTATAAAGCTAATGCTTTTGGTATAGCATTTAACGTGAACGACAATTTATCCGTTTCATACGGTGAATTTGAATCTCGTAAGTCAGGTTATACAAATACAGCGTTTGAACAAGTCAATGAGGACTTGAGAACGATTACTGTAAAATCGACACAGATATCTTATTCAATGGGTGGAGCTACGATAAATCTAGCAGATATATCTGCGGATAATACCTATTTTGGAACAGCTGTAATTGACGATAAGAAAGCTACAGTTATTTCATTAGGACTAGCGTTTTAAATATTTAAAAGAAATTTTTCTTTATGA
>CACLLG010000034.1 GCA_902607735.1 uncultured Pelagibacteraceae bacterium
CACAATGTCATTTTTTGCATTTAATTATTAAAATCTCGAGTATTAAAAAAATTTTGGAGATAGGTACTTTTACAGGTTTAAGTGGTCTTACCATGTCTTTATCTTTGCCTAATGATGGAGAGCTGGTTACCTTAGATAAAAATGCAGAAAGAAATAAAATTGCATCCAATTTTTTTAAAAAAGCAAAACAAGAAAACAAAATTAAGGCAATCATTGGCTCAGCTTTAGAAAGCATAGGTAATTTAAAAAAAAAAAAGCAAAAATTTGATCTTGTTTTTATTGATGCAGATAAAGAAAATTATAAGAATTATTACAATCAATCATTAGATTTAATAAAAAAGAACGGTTTGATCATAGTTGATAATGTTTTATGGCATGGTGAAGTTGTTGATATTAAAAAACAAGATAAGTTAACCACAGTTATCAGAGAATTTAATTCTTACGTAAATAGAGATAAAAGAACAGAAAATTTAATCATTCCTGTTGGTGATGGCCTTACAGTTTGTAGAAAGTTGTAATGTATTTTATTTCAGGATTTTACAAATTTAAAAAAATATCAAATATAGAAAAAAATAAAAAGATTATAGAAGTATATTTTATTAATAAAGGTATTAGAGGATCTATAATCATCTCAAAAGAAGGAATTAACGGAACAATATCAGCGAAGAGGAAAATTTTAGATCAAGCTGTAAATAAAATAAAAAAAATTTTTAAGTTTGGTAATTTTGATAGCATAAATTTGTCTAAGTGTTGCTATCAACCCTTTCATAGAGGAAAAGTTAAAATAAAAAAGGAAGTTGTTCCTATGGGGATAAAAATTTCAAAGAGGAAGTCTAAAAACCATGTAGATCCCACTAAATGGAATAAACTAATAAGAGATAAAAATACTTTTTTATTAGATGCAAGAAAGTCTTTTGAATACAAAGTCGGTACATTTAAAAGATCAATAAATCCAAACGTTAATAACTTTCGTGAATTTCCAAGTTATCTAGAAAATTTAGATAGAGAAAAAACTATAGCAATGTTTTGCACTGGAGGAATAAGGTGCGAGAAGGCAAGCGCCTTTCTTGAAAAAAAAGGATTTAAAAATGTTTTACAGTTAAAGGGTGGAATTATAAATTACTTGAAAAAAATAAAAAAAGGAGAAAGTTTATGGAAAGGTGAATGTTATGTTTTTGATAATAGGGTTTCAATTAAACATGGTTTGATCCCTGGTTCTTTCTCGATGTGCAGTGGATGCAGAAAGCCAATTTCACCAAAAGATAAAAAATCACAAAAATATGAAGAGGGAGTATCATGTCCAAATTGTCACGATCACCTAAAACCTTCACAAAAAGAAAGATTTAGGATGAGACAAAGACAAATAAATCTTGCTAAAGAACGTGGAAAAAAGCACATATTCCAAAAAGAATTTTAAAAATGAATTTATTAAAAGATAATATTCCAAAATTAGTTCGAAAACTTGCTTTGCCTGCTATGGTGGGAACTCTTTTTCAAACGCTTTATAATATTGTAGATACTTTCTTTGCTGGAAAAATATCACCCGAGGCATTATCAGCATTGAGCAAGTCTTTCCCTATTTACTTTATAATAGTTGCTACATCTATTGGAGTAACTGTAGCGGGTACTGCGTTGATTGGAAACAGCATTGGTGAGAAAGATAAAGATAAAACTCTAAATTATTTTACACATATTATTTTTTATGGAGTTTTAGTCTCTATAATTATTACCTATTTAGGATTATCTTACGCTGAAAAAGTTTTTTACTTAATGGGATCTACCGATGAAGTTATTTCTTTAGGCCTTGAGTATACAAATGTTATTTATTTAGGTTCAGTCCTTTTTATTTTAGTTGTTGCATTAAATTCATTTCTACATGCTGAGGGTGATACAAAAACTTATCGAAATGTTTTAGTTTTATCTTTCTTTCTTAATATTATTTTAAACCCAATTTTAATTTTTGGTTTTCTTTTTATACCAGCAATGGGAGTAAAAGGTATTGGTATTGCAACTATAATTGCTCAATCAGTGTCATTAATTATCATTCTGATCAAGGTTTTAAAAAATAATAGAGTAAAAGAGATAAATAAAAATTATTTAATACCCAAATTAATTTTTTTTAAAAATATTTTTTTTCAATCTATGCCCATTACTGTGTCTATTTGTGGCTATGCATTAGCTGCAGGTATTATTTTTACCTATGTTGGCCAATCAGGAGAATATGCTGCCGCAGGTTACGGAGCGGGTACTAGGATTGAACAGGTAGTTCTTCTTCCTATTTTAGGAATCAACACTGCAATTATATCAATAATAGCTCAAAATTATGGAGCTAAAAATTTTAATAGAATAAAGGAAACTTATATTACCGCCATTAAGTATGCTTTTATGATAATGGTTGTTTCTGGAATAATTGTTTTCATATCGGCGGGTATTATTACAAGTATTTTTTCGAATGATCCTGAAGTAATAGAATATGGAAAAAGGTATTTAAAAATTTCAGCATTTGTTTTACCTGCATACCCAGTTTTCTTTCTATCAAATGGTTTTTTTATGGCTTTAAAAAAATCAGAGATGGCTATGATTTCCAATTTTTTTAGAAATGTGCTTAATCCAATAGTAGTATTTTATATAGCAAAATATATTGGTGCGAGTTTTAGTACCTTTTTTTGGATATGGGTAGGAATAAATTGGTTTTTCTCGATTTCATATTTCTTGATTATTATCTATTATTTTAAAAATAGATTAGGTAAATCTAGAGCTATCCTTAATCCAAGCCCATAGATGATCTGAAAAAGATCTTCTAACATAAAGATCAACATTTTCTTTTGATTTTCTATGTATAGTTACATCAACATGGTTAAGTATAGTTTGAATTACTTTGTTATTTCCGAAAGTATCTGAATCAAAATTAAAAGGAGATCCTTTGGCAAGTATCTCGAAAACATTTGACCCAGTTAAGTTAAATATAGTGTAATGGTCGCTAACATTTGTGACAGCACCTAAATTTGTTTTTGAAATATCTTTAAATAATAATTGTTCTAATTCATAGTCATTAGATTCTTTATCTACAGTATCATTTGAAACTAAAAGCCATTCATTAGGCCCCAACCACATACATGTGATTTGTTCTTTAGTAGATGTTGAACAAGCTTCTTTTGGCAGAATCATTCCTAATATTTTTCCAGCTTTACTAACAAAATCTTTATTTTCCAAGTCACCTCGTAAATTAATTTTTGCTACAGGGGTCTTTTCCTTCATTGAAAAATTATTATAAGTATGACTTTCTGTAATTGGCGATGTAAAATTAAGCATTTAATCTTTTACCTTCTTTATCTAAAAAAATTGTATCTGATACTACTACCTCTATGGTTTTGTTTGCCATGGGAACATATAACTTTTTTCCTTTTAATTTTTTCCCATTTTTAACAACTGCTAATGCAATAGATTTATTTAAGTTAGGACTATAGTAGCTTGATGTTACATGTCCAATCATGTCCATGGGAGGTTTATTTTTAACTTTAGCCACTATCTGTGCTCCTTCTTCTAAAATTTCTTTGGGATCATTAGTTAATAAACCTACATATTGTTTTCTATCTTCTCTCATTGTATCAGATCTATATAAGGATCTTTTTCCTATAAAATCATATTTCTTTTTACTAACTATCCAATCCATTTGTAAATCTACAGGAGTAACCGTCCCATCTGTTTCTTGGCCTACTATTATGAAACCTTTTTCAGCTCTTAATAAATGCATAGCTTCTGTACCATATGGAGTGATTCCATATTCTTTTCCAGCAGCCATACATTTTTCCCAAACTGATTGACCATAATTTGCTTGAACATTTATTTCGTAACTTAGTTCACCAGTGAAACTTATTCTCATAACACGACACTTTATTTTATCTATTAAACCATTTTTAAAACTCATATGTGGAAAGCTACTATCCGAATAGTCGATATTTTGTGTTACTTTTTCTAATATTTTTTTACTATGAGGACCACAAACACTTACAGTCGCGAAATGATCAGTTACAGAAGTTAAATAAACTTTTAATTCAGGCCATTCTGTTTGTAGAAAATCTTCAAGTTTACCCATTACAGTAGCTGCACCACCTGTTGTGGTTGTCATTATATAATGATTTTCACCTAAACGGGTTGTAACACCATCGTCATAAACCATTCCATCTTCATTAAGCATTAAACCATATCTGCATTTTCCTATAGACAGTTTACTCCACGCATTTGTGTAAACACGATTTAAAAACTCAGAGGCATCACTTCCTTGGATATCAATTTTTCCTAAAGTTGAGGCGTCTAAAATTCCAGCTTTTGTTCTTGCTGCTTTAGATTCTCTTTGGACTGCATCATACATACTTTCATTATTAGAAAGGTAATACCAAGCCCTTTTCCATTGACCCACATCTTCAAATTTTGCATTATTTTTTTCGTGCCAATCATGCATTGGTGTTTTTCTTATAATATCAAAAAATTGCCTAACATTTCTTCCTACAAGAGCTCCAAAAGTTATTGGAGAGTAGGGAGGTCGAAAAGTTGTTGTACCTAATGCACCTAATTTAGTATTTGTAATTTCAGATATAATCCCTAGGGCGTGCATATTTGCAATTTTTCCTTGATCGGTAGCCATTCCGGTTGTTGTATATCTCTTAACATGTTCTATTGATTTAAAACCTTCTCTTAGGGCAAGTTTTATATCGTTCGCCGTGGAGTCATTTTGATAGTCAACAAAAGATTTAGTTTTTCCAGCAATTTTACTACTTGGTATCAACCATATATTTTCAAAAGTTCCACTTTTATGTTCTAAAACATTAAACTGTTCTGATTCTTTAATACCAAGAAATTCTCGAGTCTTTTCTTGAGCTTCTGAAATAATATTTTTTAATCCAAAAGTTCCATTACATGAACCAACAGATATCTGACTAAGAGTATTTTTTTTGGGAAAAAAATAATGTTTTTTTTCATTATAATCTAATTTGCCACCTGACTGTGTAAATAAATGAACGGCTGGAGTATAACCACCAGAGACACATAATAAATCGCAATCTATTTTTGATTTATTTCCAACAACACTGCTATTATCTTTTGATAATTTCATTACATGTATTTTGTTAATTTTTTTATATCCTTCTGTATAAATTACGGCACTTTTCCAATGTATTTTGATACCTAGTTCGTTACATTTTTTAGGGAGAGTGCCGTCTGATTTTTCTCGTATATCTATTACTGATTTAATTTTAACACCCTTGTTATATAGTGTAATGGCAGTTTCATACGCATCATCGTTATTTGTAAAAATGCTAATATTATTACCGCATTTTACACCATAGGTATTAGCATATTTTCTTACAGCAGAAGAAAGCATTATTCCAGGTCTATCATTGCAATCAAAAATCATCGGTCTTTCAATTGATCCTGTAGCTAAAACAACTTTTTTTGCTCTAACCTTCCATAAACGCTGTCTTATTTTTTCTTTTTTATCTTTATCATGCAAATGATCAGTTAAATTTTGCATCATTATTAAATAATTATAATTGTGATATGCTGCAACGCTAGTCCTGCTTAATATTTTGATATTTTTATTTTTTTGTAATTCTAGACAAGTTTTCTTTATCCATTCCAAAGGAGGTAATTCATTTATTTTATTATAATCTTTGTTGGAAAAATTTAAATTTCCACCAAAATTTGGTCTTTCATCAACTAAAAGAACTTTTTTTCCGGCATTTAAAGCTGTTTTTGCCGCTACTAATCCAGCTGGTCCTGCACCAACAAT
>CACLLG010000035.1 GCA_902607735.1 uncultured Pelagibacteraceae bacterium
GATATATGCGTAATGACAATTATAAAGTTCATTTTCTAACAGGTACTGATGAACATGGTCTTAAAATACAAAAAGCAGCTGAAAAAGATGGTCAAGAACCATTGTTATATTGTGATAAAATCTCAAAAGTTTTTAAAGACCTATCTTCAAAGCTATGTTTATCCAATGATGATTTCATTCGCACCACTGAAAAAAGACATCATAAATCCGTAAATGAATTATGGAATAGACTGACTAAATCTGGAGATATTTATTTATCTAAATATAAAGGCTGGTATTCAGTTTCTGATGAAGCTTACTATAATGAAGATGAAGTAATTAAAAAAAATGGAAAAAATGTTTCAACTTTTTCTGGCTCGACAGTTGAGTGGGTTGAAGAAGAATCTTTTTTTTTTAAATTATCAAAATGGCAAAATAAATTATTAGATTTTTATGATAAACAAGAAAAATTTATACTTCCTTTAAGTAGAAAAAATGAAGTTGTTAATTTTGTAAAAAGTGGTCTAAAAGATCTTTCGGTTAGCAGGACATCGTTTACATGGGGAATTAAAGTACCAGAAAATGCGAAACATGTTATTTACGTGTGGTTAGATGCACTTACAAATTATCTTAGTGCCCTAAATTTTCCAAATATTGATGATAAATTATATAAATCTTTCTGGCCAGCATCTTTACATGTAATAGGTAAAGATATTTTAAGATTTCACGCAATCTATTGGCCAGCTTTTTTATTTGCCGCAGGGATAGAACCACCAAACAGAGTTTTTGGTCATGGTTGGATATTGTCTGGTGATGAAAAAATGTCAAAATCCAAAGGTAATATTTTAAACCCATTAGAAATAATAGATACTTACGGGATTGATGAGCTTCGATATTATTTGATGAAAGAAGTATCACATGGAAGCGATGGCAATATATCGCTAAATAATTTGGAGAATTGCATAAATAGCGATCTTGCAAATAATTATGGAAACCTATGTCAGAGAGTTTTTTCTTTTATAAGAACCAATTGCGGATCAAAAGTTTCAAAAAATAAAAAAGATTCAAATGCAGATAAGAAATTAATTCTACAAACCAGTGAATTATTGAAAGATATTAGGAATCAAATGAGCAACCAGAATCTTAACAATTATATTAAATCTTCTATAAATATAAGTTTTTTAACAAATAAATATATAAATGATGAAGAACCATGGAAATTAAAAAAAACAGATACAGATCGAATGAATAATATTCTTCACCTTTCATTAGAACAGATTGCTAAAATTTCAATTTTATTAAATCCAATCATTCCTAATGGATCAACAAAAGTATTAGATGCACTTAATATAAAAAAAGATTTAAGAAACTTATCATTTTTGGATGGTAAAAATGTAATCGACAATGTAATTAAAATTAATGAAATAGATATATTATTTAAAAAAATATCAAAATGATTATTGATTCACACTGCCACCTAGATTACGAAAACTTATATTCACAATTGGATGAGGTTGTTCAAAGAGCTGAGTCAAATAATGTCAGATTGTTGCTAACTATTTGTACGACACCTAAAAGCTATGAGAAGATAAAAATGATAGTAAAAAAATATGAAAATGTCTACGGAACTTTTGGTATACACCCGCATGAAACTAAAAATTTTGAAAACATTGATAAAAAGTTTATGTTAAATTTAATAAAAAGAAATAAAAAAATTATAGGTATTGGTGAGACTGGACTAGATTACTATTATAATCATAGTGATAAAAAAATACAAAAAACATCATTTATTGAACATATTCACGCAGCATCAGAACTAAACATTCCTGTTATAGTACACTCCCGTAATGCCGAGGACGATACTTTTGATATACTTCAAAGTGAAAAAAAAAATTCAAACTTAAAAATATTGATACACTGTTTTACTGGCTCAAAAAACTTTGCTAAAAAACTTATAGATATTAATTGTTATATTTCTGTTAGTGGAATAATCACTTTTGACAAAACGGGTGATCTTAATGAAGCGGTCAAAAGTATTCCTTTGGAAAATTTGTTAGTAGAAACAGATTCTCCGTATTTGGCTCCAATACCTTATAGAGGTAAATCTAATGAACCATCTTATATAGTACACACAGTTGATAAGTTATCTAAAATTAAAAATGTATCTAAAGATCTTGTTGTGAAGCAAACAACAAAAAATTTTAACAAAATTTTTAATCTCATATGAAATCATCCTTAATTATTTTAGGTTGCGGGAGCTCAATAGGGGTCCCAAGAATAGATGGTTTTTGGGGAAAATGTAATAAAAAAAATAAAAAAAATATTCGGACTAGATGTTCTGCGGCAATTATTAAGGGATCAAATTCGATCTTAATTGATACATCTCCTGATATAAAAAACCAACTATTTTCAAATAAAATAAAAAATATATCTTCGGTAATCTTCACACATGAACATGCTGATCAAACCAATGGATTATTTGAATTAAGACCCTTTTACTGGAAAAATAATAAAAAAATAAATGTTTATGGAAATAAAAAGACCATTAAAGCTTTAAAAAGAAGAGATTCTTATTTATTTAAAAAGACCACTGATTACCCCCCAATAGTTACAGCTAAAATAATACATTCAAATTTTTCTTTAGGGCAATCAAGGGAAAAAATTTATTTTAAAACAATTAATAGTAAACATGGAAAAACTAATAGTTTAGTTTATATATTTGAACAAACAGCTTATATTAGTGACTGTAACGATTTATCAATTATTAAAAATAAGAATCTATATAATTTGAAATATTTAATTATAGATTGTTTAAAACTTGAGACTCATCCAAGTCATTTTAATTTAGATGAAGCTTTATATGTTCATAAACAATTAAGACCTAAAAAAACTATACTAACTAATCTCCATCATGATTTAGATTATAATAAATTGCTAAAGAAATTACCTAAAGGTGTTGTACCTGCTTATGATGGTTTAAAGTTAAATCTATATTAATATTATTTAAATTTAGATTAATTCTTCTAAAGCCCTAATGAACTTTCTGGAAGAAGGATTTGTAATTGATGTAAAAGTTTCAGCAATTTTTCCATCTTTGTTAATAATTATTTTATGAAAATTCCATTTTGGAATTGCAGATTTTCCATGATTTTCTCTTGCCCATATATAAAAAGGGTGAGCAGTTGGCCCTTTTACTGAAACTTTTTCAGTCATTGGAAAAGAAATACCAAATTTTGCTTCACAAAAATTTTTAATATCCTCACTACTACCTGGTTCTTGCTTACCAAAGTCATTTGATGGAATACCAAGTATTATTAATCCTCTTGATTGATATTTTTCCCATAAGTTTTGCATATCTTCATATTGATTTGTAAAGCCGCACTGGCTCGCTACGTTTACTACCACTATAACTTTTCCTCTATATTCCGATAAATCTAAAGTGCTGCCATCAAGATCTTTAAATTTAAAGTCATAAGCAAGTTTTTCATAATTAGCAGTCACTTTATGTCCGAAAAAAGATATCATTATTAGTAATAAGATTAATTTAATTTTTTTTAACATTTAAATGGATATTATTTTTTTTTGTTACTACCCATAACATAATATAACCCACTATAGCTGACAAAAATGACCCAGTGAGGACACCAATTTTTACACCATCCATTTCATTTATATAATCAACAAAAGCCAAATTTCCGACAAATAAGCTCATTGTAAATCCTATTCCTGTTAAAATTCCAACTCCATAAAATTTAGCCCAATTTGAATTTGAAGGCATTTCAGCCAATTTCAGTTTTACAGATATAAATGAAAATAAAAATACACCAATCTGTTTCCCAAAAAATAAACCACATAATATTCCAAACGGGACTGGAGCGAGTAGGGAATTAAAAGAAATACCTTTTAAATCTACCCCAGCATTTGCTAAAGCAAATAAAGGCATTATTCCAAAAGCAACATAAGGAGAGAGCATATGCTCAAGTTTTAAAAGTAACGAATAGTCTTTCTCATTTTTTTTATGTGGTATTGTTGTCGCTAGCAACACTCCTGATATAGTGGAGTGTATCCCTGATCCATGGGTAAAGTACCACAATAAAAGGCCAATGAAAAAAAATGGTGCAAATTTCTTTACATTAAATTTATTTAATAAAAGTAAAGCAATAAATGATATAATCATTAATAGGAGATAATTATATTGAAGTTCGCTAGAGTAAAAAAAAGCAATAATTATTATAGCTCCTAAATCGTCGATAATTGCAAGCGCAACTAAAAAAATCTTTAATGATATTGGCACTCTAGAACCAAGAAGAGAAAGTACACCAATAGAAAAAGCTATATCAGTAGCAGAAGGTATGGCCCAACCTCTTAGGGTGTATCCTGTTTCAAGATTTATAAATACATAAATTAGCGCAGGAACAGCCATCCCACCAATAGCACCAATAATTGGTAGAAGTGCTCGTTTAGGTTTTGAAAGTTCTCCATGAATAAATTCTCTTTTTATTTCTAATGTGACTATAAAGAAAAAAATTGCCATTAATGCATCATTAATCCAATGCAAAATGCTTAAATCCAAACCAAAACTTTCTGTGCCGATTAATAAGTGAGTATTTAATATTTTAAAATAAAGATCACTAAAATCTGTATTGCTTAGGAACAAGGCTACGATAGCAGCTAGTAATAAAATTAGACCACTTGCAGCTTCTAATTTAAAAAACCATCTAAATGGAGCTGTAATATAATTAATCATTTTATTGTTTTATTATATCACCAACAAAAATATTCCCACTAGTTAAAATTTCACAGCGTAAACCACCTTTTAATAAAAATTCTTTTATTATATTTTTTTTTTCTAGTAAACCTTGCAAATGTTTACATGGTCTACATAAATCATGAGCTTTGACTTTGATTTTTCCAACAAAAAATTCTTTCCCAACAAGATCATTAAGCCTGATTCCTTCAGTGATAATATTTCTTCTGAAATCAATCGAGGGAATAGAAGTGCCATATATTTTGTTGTAATAGTTAATATTTTCTATTTCAATAAGTGTAATTTGACACTTTTTATCGTTATCTATTCTATAATGTCTATCATTGATTAAACCTTTACCTTGTACAGCCTGAGTCTCATTTACATCAAAGATTTTTTTTCCTTTCTTTTCTGAAATGCCAATTTTTATTACTTTACCCATAATGCATTTAAAACATAGTTGTCTTTAATTTGATAGATAAAATTGCGAGTTTATAATTGCCAACTTTATTGAAAGTTTTGGTTTTTTGTCATATAAGATCAGATTCTTTAAAATGAAAATTTCAATTATTATTCCCGTTTACAATGCAGCCTTAACATTAAAAGAATGCTTAGATGCAGTATTTAATATTAGCTATAAAAATTTT
>CACLLG010000036.1 GCA_902607735.1 uncultured Pelagibacteraceae bacterium
TAAAAATGTAAGAGGAATTTTAATTAATATTTTTGGAGGAATTATGAGATGCGATGTTCTCGCAAAAGGAGTGGTTGAGGCAGCTAAAAAAACTAATTTAACATTACCCTTAGTAGTTAGATTAGCAGGAACTAATGTAGAATTAGGTAAAGAAATTTTAAAAAAATCCAACCTAAAAATTATTTCTGCAGACAATTTATCGGAAGCTGCAAAAAAAATTGTTGAGGCTACAAAATAAAAATGTCTATTTTGATTAATAAAAATACAAAGGTAATTTGCCAAGGTTTTACAGGAACTCACGGGACATTTCATTCTAAGCAATCTATTGAGTATGGTACTAAGTTAGTAGGTGGTGTCACCCCAAAAAAAGGAGGACAAATTCATTTAGAAAAACCAGTTTTTAATACAGTTGGAGAAGCTGTTAAAAGTATGAAAATAGATGCAACAATGATTTATGTTCCTGCTAAATTTGCATCTTCAGCAATTATTGAAGCTATAGAAAATGAGATTCCATTAATTGTTTGTATTACAGAGGGGATTCCAGTTTTAGATATGATTAAAGTTAAAGAGAAGCTTGTTAAATCAAAATCACGTTTGGTTGGACCAAACTGCCCAGGAATTATTACTCCTGATGAATGTAAAATCGGCATCATGCCAGGTAGCATTCATAAAAAAGGCTCTTGCGGAATTGTTTCTCGATCTGGGACACTTACTTACGAGGCAGTAGCTCAGACGAGCGAAAATGGATTAGGTCAATCTACAGTTATAGGAATTGGAGGAGATCCTATCAACGGAACAAGCTTTATTGATTGTTTAGAACTTTTTTTAAAAGACGAAGAAACAAAATCAATTTTAATGATTGGTGAAATTGGAGGATCTGCGGAAGAGGAAGCGGCAGAATTTATTAAATCATCAAAGGTTAAAAAACCCATTGTTGGATTTATAGCAGGTAAAACAGCTCCTCCTGGTAGAAGAATGGGACATGCAGGTGCTATTATTTCTGGTGGCAAAGGAAATGCAGAAGATAAAATAGAAAAAATGAAATCATGTGGTATTTTAATGGCGGAGTCACCTGCACAAATTGGCAAAACCTTGTATGACAAACTTGCAAGATAGTTTTATCAATTTTATAATAAGATAAAATTTATTTTACTATAAATGTCATCAAATAAAGATAATATAATTTTTGAGAAAACTTCTTTTTTACAAGGAAGCAATAGTTCTTTTATTAAAGAACTTTACTTAAAATATTTAAGCAATCCAAAATCTATTCCTCAAAGTTGGTTAGAATTCTTTGATGGACTTAATGAGGAACAAGAAGTTATTAAAAAAGAAATATTGGGACCAAGTTGGGCTCCTAAAAAAAATAATAACTTAAAAATTAATGTTCTGGAAAAAAGTTTTGTTGAAGATAAGCAAGCGTCTATTAATGGTACATCGATTTTAAAAAAGAACTATGAAAAAGAAAAGGAACAGTCCGTTAAAGCTATTGCAATGATCAGGGCTTATAGAATCAGAGGTCATTTAATTGCGAATCTTGATCCATTAGGAATGATGGAGAGAAAATATCTTCATGAATTACATCCAGCCGATCATGGTTTTAAAAAAGAAGATTATGATAAAAAAATTTATTTGAAGGAATATATGGATCGTCCATATGCAACGATTAATGAAATACTTTCATTTCTTAGAAAAACTTATTGTTCGACCATTGGTGCTGAATATATGCATATTTCTGATCCTATTGAGAAAAAATGGTTTAGAGAAAGAATGGAAAAAAAGGAAAATCAATTAAATTTTACAGACATTGGTAAGAAATTTATTTTAAATAAATTAATTCAGGCGGAAGGATTTGAAAAATTTTTAGCCATAAAATTTGTTGGCACCAAAAGGTTCGGCATAGATGGTGGAGAATCATTAATTCCAGCTTTAGAACAAATAATAAAGCGAGGTGGCCATTTAGGTGTCAAGGAAGTTAAAATTGGAATGCCTCATAGAGGTCGATTAAATGTATTGGCTAATTTGCTACAAAAATCTTATAAAAGAATTTTTAATGAATTTGCGGGTGAATTTGGTTCTTCAACAGTTGAATCCGCTGGAGATGTAAAATATCATTTAGGTGCTTCTTCAAATAGAGAATTTGATGGTAATTTAGTTCATATCAGTTTAACAGACAATCCTTCTCATCTTGAAGCTGTTGATCCTGTTGTATTAGGACAAACTCGAGCCAAACAATTTTTTCACAAAGACACAAAGAGGAAAAAAGTAGTACCTATTTTGATTCATGGAGATGCTGCTTTTGCAGGGCAAGGTGTTGTAGCTGAATGTTTTGCTATGTCTGGGATAAGAGGACACAGCACAGGAGGAACAATTCATATTATTGTAAATAATCAAATAGGTTTTACTACAAATCCAAGATTTGCCAGATCTTCTCCTTATCCATCTGACATAGCAAAAATGGTTGAAGCACCTATTTTACATGTCAATGCAGATGACCCAGAAGCCGTAGTACATTGCGCAAGAATAGCTATAGAGTTTAGACAACAATTTAATAGAGATGTAGTAATTGACATGATTTGTTATCGTAGATTTGGTCACAATGAAGGAGACGAACCTTCTTTTACTCAACCAATGATGTACAAAAAAATTAGACAACATCCAACAACACTTAATGTTTATGGTGAAAAACTTATAAAAGAAGGAGTAGTTACTGCAGAAGAATTCAATAAAAATAAAAAAGAATTTAAAAACCTTCTCGAAGAACAACTAAAGACTGCTAAAGAATACAAACCAAAACTTGAGTGGTTCGAAGGAGTATGGTCAAGATATAAACCAGAAAGAGGTAAGGATAAAAGAGGAGTTACGGGAGTATCAATAGATACAATTAAGAGAATTGGAAAAAAAATTATATATATACCAGAAGGTTTCAATGTTCATTCAACTATAAGAAAAATTTTTGAAAATAAAAAAAAAATGTTTGAAAATGGTACAGGATTCGATTTTGCAACGGCTGAACAATTAGCATTTGCGACTCTGCTGGATGAAGGATATCCAGTAAGGCTTTCGGGACAGGATTCTGGACGAGGAACATTTAGTCAAAGGCACTCAGTTCTACGGGACCAAAAAGATAATAGTTACTATACTCCATTAAATAATATTTCTAAAAAGCAGAAAAAATTTGAAGTTATTGATAGCTTGCTTTCGGAGTTTGCTGTTCTAGGTTTTGAACATGGTTATGCTCTTGTAGAACCAACAACCTTAGTAGTTTGGGAAGCTCAATTTGGTGACTTTGCCAATGGTGCACAGGTTATAATAGATCAGTTTATTACTAGTGGAGAAAGAAAATGGTCAAGAGCAAGCGGTTTAGTGATGTTGTTACCTCATGGTTATGAAGGGCAAGGACCAGAACACTCGTCAGCAAGATTAGAAAGATTTTTACAACTATGTGCCAAAGAAAACATTCAGGTTATTAATTGTACTACACCTGCCAATTACTTTCATGCTTTACGAAGACAAATACATAGAGATTTTAGAAAGCCTCTCATAATTATGACACCAAAATCCTTGTTGAGAAATAAGAGATGTGTTTCAAATATAGAAGATTTTACTAAGAAAAACACATTTCATAGAGTCTTGGAAGATCATGCAGATCTAAAAGAATATGGTCTAATGCAACTTAAAAAAAATAAGGATATTAAAAAAGTAGTTATGTGTTCAGGAAAAGTTTATTTTGATCTTTTAGAAGCTAGAGAAAAAATAAAAAATAATCAGGTTTATATGATTAGAATAGAACAACTATATCCCTTCCCCGTCAAAACACTTGCGCAAAAGTTGAAAAGATTTAAAAAAAATGCAAAATTTTATTGGTGTCAAGAAGAACCTCAAAATATGGGAGCATGGAATAGTGCAAGAAATTATATTCAGTGGACATTGGACTATATAAGGGCTGAAAATAGAGTAGTTAACTATATTGGCAGAGAACCTGCCGCATCTCCCGCTTCAGGATATTTAAAAAAACATCTTGCACAGCAAAAAGAAATAATAGAAAAGGTACTTAGTTAGATATGTCAAATCAAATATTAGTACCTTCTTTAGGAGAATCCATAACAGAAGCGACCGTATCGAAGTGGTTAAAACAAGTTGGTGAAAAAGTAGATTCTGATGAACCTCTGGTAGAATTAGAAACTGACAAAGTTAATGTAGAGGTGCCCTCTCCTCTAACTGGTACCTTGTCATCAATCAAAGTAAAAGAAGGTGACGTTGTAGAGGTAGGAGCTTTATTAGGAGAAGTTAACGAAGGAAAATCTATATCAGCTCAATCCACGCAAGCATCAGATTTTGATCAACAGTCATATACACCACCCAAAACACCCAAGAGAGAAAAAATTGTTAAGCAAACTAAAAAAAAAAGAAGCAAAGAAGAAACCTTGACTCTTGTCGACGAAGCCAAAGAAAAAAATTCTGATAAAACTTTGTTATTGGACACTTTAGCTGAGGAAGATAATTATGAAACAAAAGAAGAAAAATATATACCTCCCAAAACCAAACAAAATTTATCTCCTGCTGTTAGAAAAATGGTTGAAGAAAATAATATTGATTTATCAAACGTTGTAGGCACAGGTAAAGCTGGTCGAGTCTCAAAAGAAGATTTAATTAATTTAATGGGGAATATACCCCAACCATCAAAGAGAAAATTTACTCATGGTCAAGAGGAACGTGTTAAAATGTCAAGATTACGAATAACCATTGCAAAACGCTTAAAAGAAGCACAGGATAATGCGGCCATGTTAACTACTTTTAATGAAGTAGATATGCAAAACATTATTCAAATGAAAAAAGACTATCAAGAAGATTTTAAAAAAAAATATTCTGTTAAATTAGGATTTATGTCTTTTTTTGTTAAAGCTTCCGTTGTAGCCTTAAAAAATTTCCCTGCAGTGAATGCAGAAATAGAAAACGATCATATAATTTATAAAAACTATTATAATATTTCTATTGCCATTGGAACGGACAGGGGATTAGTTGTTCCAGCTCTCAAAAAAGCTGACGAATTATCCTTTGCTGATATAGAAAGAAAT
>CACLLG010000037.1 GCA_902607735.1 uncultured Pelagibacteraceae bacterium
AAACCGGCCGGAATAATAGGTGAAAATAAATTATTAATTGATCCTAAATCAAAATTAACCGATGGCCAACAATTTTGACTTGTTGCATTTAAACCTTCATAAATTTCAATTTGGGTAGCTCGCAAATTTGGATCAGTTTTATCCTTATCTTTAATGATTTGAACTAATGCATTAGGCTCTTCAACCCCAGAAGTTAATATTCCTCTTGGTCTATGATATTTAAAACTTCTACCGACTAAATGAATTCCATTTGCTAAAAGAGCTGATGCTAAAGTATCACCTTTGTAACCATAAAGAGTTTTTCCATTAAATTTAAAGGAAATACTTTCGCTTCTATTAATTTGTCCACCAGAAGATAATCTATATTCGTTTGTCATTATTTAGTGGGCTTTTCACCAATTTTATAAACATAATGGATTTTATCGTTAGATGTATCTCTAGCAGCATTGAACCAACGTCTACATCCATGAGAATGATTCCATCTTTCATATTGAAGACCTTTTATATTTTTTCTCATAAATAAATATTCAGCCCATTGATCATCGCTTAATTCTGTTGGTTGTTTTGGCCTTATTAAATGAGCTTCTCCGCCATAGCTGAATTCACTATGATCCCTTTCTCCGCAATATGGACATTTAATTATAAACATATTAATGAGCTACTGCTGCTGCCCCGTGTTCATCAACAAGATCTCCACTAACAAATCTGTTAATGTTGAATGCTGCGTTTAAGGTATGAGGTTCATCTTTTGCTATTGTATGTGCAAATAAATGTCCTGATCCAGGAGTAGCTTTAAAACCACCTGTTCCCCATCCGCAGTTAAAATAAAGTCCTTTAATTGAAGTTTTGGTAATTAATGGACTAGCATCCGGGCATATGTCAACAACTCCTCCCCATTGCCTCAACATTCTAAGTCTACTAAAAATTGGATAAAGTTCTAAAATAGCTTTTAAAGTACCTTCAATAATTTCATGAGTACCTTTTTGAGTATACGATATGTATGAATCTGTTCCTGCTCCTATAACAAGCTCGCCTTTATCTGATTGACTAACATAGGCGTGAACAGCATTAGACATAACAACAGTATTAATTATTGGTTTTATGGGCTCAGAAACTAAAGCTTGCAAGGGTTTACTTTCTAGAGGAAGTCTTAATCCAGCCATGTTAGCAATTAGACTTGAATGACCAGCAGCAACTACTCCAATTTTTTGAGTTTTAATAAAACCTTTTGTTGTTTCAATTCCTTCAACAGAATCACCTTTTCTTCTTATTTCTTTTACTTCACAATTTTGAATAATATCAACTCCCATTGCATCAGCTCCTCTTGCGTAACCCCACGCAACAGCATCATGTCTTGCTGTGCCAGCTCTTCTTTGTAGAGTGCTACCCATAACTGGATATCGAATATTTGGAGAACAATTAATAATCGGACAGAATTTTTTAACCTGCTCAACATCTAACCATTCACAATCTATACCATTGAGCCTGTTCGCATGAGTTCTTCTTTTTAATTCTCTAACATCATGCTGATTATGAGCTAAATTCATAACTCCCCTTTGACTAAACATGACATTATAGTTTAATTCTTGTGAAAGATTTTCCCAAATTTTTAATGCATGATCATAAAGACCTGCACTAGCATCCCAAAGATAATTTGATCTTATTATGGTAGTGTTTCTACCGGTATTACCTCCACCAATCCATCCTTTTTCTAATACCGCAATATTTTTTAAATTATGTTCTTTTGCTAAATAATATGCTGTAGCTAGTCCATGACCACCACCACCAACAATTACTGCGTCATACTGTGATTTAGGCTCTGGATCTCTCCATGCTCTTTGCCAATTTTCATGGTAACTTAATGAGTTTTTAATAAGAGCGAATATAGAATATTTATTCTTCATTAGGATAAATTATATCAATTACGTATTTTTTCTCTAGATAAATCATGTAAATAAATAGCCACAGCTATCCAAATTATTATAAATCCAATCAATTTATTAAAATCAAAATATTCATTATAATAAAACAAACCCAGTAAAAACTGGCAAGTCGGGGTTATAAAGAAAATCATGCCAGAGTTACCTAGCCCAGCTAACTCAACTCCTTTGAGAAAAAGAAATAATGGCACTACTGTCATTGGCCCAGCCAAAAATAACCAAAAAGCAATTTTGGGATCAGTTAATGAAAAATAATAATTTCCATCAAGCGAAATAAAATAAAAAACAATTAGAGCAATTGGGGTTACAAATAGACTTTCTATTAATAATCCAATGTCAGATTCTACGTTTATTTTTTTTCTTAGAAGAGAATAGGTGGCCCATGTAAAAGCTACAATTAAACCTGTCCATGGAACTGAGCCAAAATTAATTAACAGATAAATTATTGATATAATCACTAGTGAAACTGATAATATCTTTTGCTTATTGTAGGTTTCTTGTAGAAATATTATTCCAAAAAAAACACTTAGGATTGGCATTATGAAGTAACCAAAGCTTGCATCTATAAGCTTATTGGTAACAACAGCATATATCCACGTTGACCAGTTACAAAAAATCAATATGCCTGTTATTAATAAGTATATTAATTGTTTCCTTTTTTTTGCTATAGAGAAAAAAATATTCCACTTAGAAAATAATGAAGTAGTAATTATTAATGTAAAAGCTGTCCAAACTGTTCTATGAATCACAAGTTCTATGGGACCGGCAAAGGCAGCTGATTTAAAATAAAGAACTCCTAGAGTACCCCACCATAATGAACCGCTAGCACCATATAAAATCCCATGTAAAGTATTTTTCTTCATAAATTACTGATATCATTAAATTGAAAACTAATTAAAATAAAGGTAAATAGATTGTTAGGAGAGGTGGGTGAGTGGTTTAAACCAGTCGTTTGCTAAATGACCGTACGTGGAAACATGTACCGAGGGTTCGAATCCCTCCCTCTCCGCCATTTTCAATAAAGAGTTTTGTCTTCAAAGAAATTATAAATTTTAGTTGGTTTTCCGCTTAAAATATATCTATAAACATTTACATTTTCCAAAACTCTTTGGACATAATTTCGTGTTTCTTTAAATTTAATAAGTTCAATCCAATCAATATAACTTATTTGACCTTTTTGTGGATTCCCGTTAATTTTTTTCCAATATTTGACCCTTTTTGGTCCAGCGTTGTAAGCAGCTAAAGCAAAGGGGTAAGAACCCTCATACTCTTCCAGCAAACCAGCTAAATAGTAAGAACCTAGTTTAATATTATAATTGGGATCAGTTGTTAGTCTGCTTTTTGAATAAGGAAGTTTTGATTGTTTTGCAACTAGCTTGGCAGTGTAAGTCATTAGTTGCATCATACCTCTTGCTCCAGCGTAACTATTTGCTTTTTGATCAAATTCACTTTCTTGTCTTATAACAGCCAAAACAAGCTCAGGTTTTGGCATTGTCTTTTGATTTACAATTTGTGGAGTTTGAATTACAGGATAATTTAATTCATTATAAAATCTTTTTTGATAAGAAGCTTGTTTAGATATTTGAATTGAATAGTCATACCTTTGAATTTCTATAGCTAATTTTGCAGCAAGTACTTCACTGCCTTGATCTATATCTAATGAAGCCAAATGTTTTAGAAAATCTTTAGCATATTTAGCTCTATCCAACTCTTTTAATAATCGTACAGATTTTATCAGTGGGTTTTTATTAAATTGATTTTCATATTTTTCGGATATTTTTGGCAAATCAGTTAATGTAAAAGATTCATTGGGATTTATTTCTACAAAAGCTAGCTGTCCATAATAAGTATTTAAATATTTGGAAGCTTCCTTAAACCATTCATTTGATTTTTGATTATTTTTCATCACTTTATATGTGCGGGCGATCCAATATGCTCCCCTAGACAAGCTTATTGGATATCCAACATTTTCATAAAAATTTTTAAAGTGTTGCATCGCCATATTTGGATCATTTAGAAAAGTTAAAGCAATCCATCCTGAAAGCCATTCCGCATCAGCATATTCAGGACCCTCTATTAAAGAATGATTGCTGGATACTTTATATGCAAGAGCATACTTTTTTTTATAAATTAATGAACGTGATAATATAGCTCTTTCTTTCCACCAAATATCTGGACGAACTAATTTTATTGGATCTTTTGGTACATCAAATAAAATTTCAAGAGAAGGATCTAATCTACCTCTCCTTCTTCTCCACTTAAGTCTATCGTATTTTAAACCAATATCATTCTTAAATTTTACAGGAACCTTACTGATAGCAGTGTCAACACCATACGATCGACTCATCAATAATTGTCGAGCTCTATATAGGGCCGTTTCATCTTTTGGTAAGTATCTCAACATTCTTTGGACATCCCAATGTTTTCCCTCCCAAGCATGCCAGTCTGTTCTTTTAATATTATCTGAGACAGTAATTATTTTTTTGTACTTTTTTCTTAAATACTTTAAATTATTTTTTGAGAGTCTCGCTTTAATCCAACCTTCTTTTATTAATTTTGAACCTTTTTCTATATTTCCTTGAGAAATATATACTTCTCCAAGCTTAATTTTACCAAAACTACTAAGAGGTTCCTCTCCATTAAACCAATTTATAATGGACATTGGAGAATTTGTATTTAGATTGATTTTGTGTTCAGCAAGATATCTTAATCTGCCAATTC
>CACLLG010000038.1 GCA_902607735.1 uncultured Pelagibacteraceae bacterium
AGATGGGAAGTAATAAATAAATGATACAAGTTCAAACTGAGTTAAATGTAGCTGACAATACAGGAGCTAGAAGAGTAGAGTGTATTAAAGTTCTAGGTGGATCTAAAAGAAGATATGCTTCTATTGGAGATAGTATTGTTGTTAGCGTAAAAGATGCCATTCCCAATGGTAAAGTCAAGAAAGGATCTGTGCAGAAAGCTGTCGTGGTGCGAACCAAGTATTCTATAAATAGACCTGACGGTAGTTCAGTAAAATTTGACAATAACGCTGTTGTAATAATTGATGACAAGGGAGAACCTATTGGAACTAGAATTTTTGGCCCAGTTACTAGAGAATTAAGATTTAAAGGTCAAACAAAAATAATTTCACTTGCACCAGAGGTATTATAAAAATGATTAAAAAAGGTAAACAAGTACTAATTATGTGTGGAAAGGATAAAGGAAAAAAAGGTGAAGTGATAGAAATTTTAAGGAATGAAAATAAAGTTAAAGTTAAAGGGATAAATTTTATTAAAAAACATGAAAAAACTACTAAAGAAAAAAAAGGCGGTATTGTTACTAAAGAAAATTTTATTCACATTTCTAATTTAAAAATTTTAGAAGAGAGTGAAAAAAAAGCTAAAAATGTAGGGAAAAAATAATGATGCCACGTTTAAAAGAACAGTATGAAAAAAAGATTATTAATGATCTTCAGAAAAAATTTTCCATGGCGAATAAGCTTATGGTTCCCAAGATAGAAAAAGTTATTTTGAATATGGGTCTTGGTGCTGACGCAAATGACAAAAAAAAAGTACAAAATTGTATTGATGATATGGCTTTAATTAGTGGACAAAAACCTATAGTAACAAAATTCAAAAAATCTATATCAAATTTTAAAACGAGAAAAGGAGCACCAGCGGGAGTAAAAGTTACCTTAAGAGCAAATAAAATGTATGAGTTTATTGATAGATTGGTAAATATTGCATTGCCAAGAATTAAAGACTTTCAAGGCTTGAGTCCAAAAGGATTTGATAATTTTGGCAATTATACCTTTGGCGTTAAAGAACATATAATATTTCCAGAAATAAATTTTGACAAAGTTGATAGAATAAGAGGTATGGATATCACTTTAGTTACAAAAGGTAATGATAAGAAAACAACATTTGCATTATTGGAAGCAATGAATTTTCCCTTTATCAAAAAAAATAACAAGAAGGAGATAAATTAATTAGACATGGCAAAAACTAGCGCAATACAAAGAAATTTAAAAAGGATAAGACTTTCAAAAAAATATTTAAAAAAAAGAGAAATGCTTAAGAAAATTATTAAAAATAAAAAATTACCTCTAACGGAAAGATTTAATGCTCAATTAAAACTTGCAAAAATACCTAGAAATTCAGCGCGAACAAGAATTAGAAACAGATGCGAAATAACAGGTAGACCGCATGGAGTTTATAGAAAGCTTAGAATTTCTAGAATAGCTCTCAGAGATCTAGCTTCGAATGGAAAAATTCCAGGAATGACTAAATCTAGCTGGTAAATATTATGGAGAATATATGAGTTTTACAGATCCAATAGCAGATATGATTACAAGAATACGTAATGGACAACTAAGAACATTGAGTACAGTTACTATTCCGAGTTCAAAATTTAGAGCCAGAATTTTGGATGTTCTTAAAGATGAGGGATACATATCAGATTATAAATTTGAATCTGATAAAAAAAATAAAGGAACATTAATAGTTAATTTAAAATATAATAATGGGTTGCCAGTAATAAAAGAAATAACAAGAGTTTCTAAACCTGGAAGAAGAATCTACACTAAAGCAGATAGCATTCCAAAAATTCAAAGCGGTCTAGGAATAGCAATTGTTTCAACTTCTATGGGTATTATGTCAGATAATGATGCTAGATCAAAAAATATTGGTGGTGAAATAATTTGTAAGGTATTTTAATTTTTTATGTCTAAACTTGGAAAAAAACCTATACCGATACCGAAAGATACAAAGGTTAAACTTGAGAGTGGAAAATTAATTTTAACTGGACCAAAAGGTACAAAAGAATTATCAATAAATGATAAAATTTTCACAGCCAGTATAGCTGATGATAAAAATTTAATCCTTAAAATGATTAAAAAAAATGAAGATTTTAATATCTTATGGGGTACTACACGAAGTATTATTAATAGCGCTCTACTTGGTGTATCAAGCGGGCATGAAAAGATACTTGAGTTAACTGGTGTTGGGTTTCGCGCAAATTTAAAAGGAAATGATTTAAATTTGCAAATTGGTTTTAGCCATGATGTCTTATATAAAATACCAGCAAATATTAAAGTTACTGTAGAAAAAAGCACTACAATAAAAATATCAGGTATAGACAAACAGTTAGTTGGTAAAGTTGCTTCAGAAATTAAAATGTTAAAACCTGTCGAGCCTTATAAAGGAAAAGGTATTAAAGAAAAAGGACAATACATACTAAGAAAAGAAGGGAAAAAGAAATAAAAATAAAATGTCTAATTTTGCTTATAAAAAAAGAGTTGGAAGAATTAGAAAAAAACTTAAAAAAGTTAATTCTGAAAGATTTAGACTTACGGTATTCAGATCTTTAAACAATATATCAGCGCAAATAGTAGATGATAAAATTAACAAGACATTAATATCTGCTACTTCAGCTCAAAAAAAAACAGGTAAAAAAAAGAAGAAAGAGTTATCAACCGATGTTGCAGAAATACTTGTAAAAAAAGCTTTAGAAAAAAAAATTAAAAATGTTTATTTTGATAGAGGTAGATATAAATATCATGGGAGAATTAAAACTTTTGCTGAAGCTTTAAGAAAGGGTGGTTTAAATTTTTAATTCAAATTATGCAAAATATAGAATTTAAAGATAAATTGGTTTCGATAAACAGAATCACCAAAGTTGTTAAAGGAGGTAGAAGATTTGCATTTTCCGCATTGGTAGTGGTAGGAAATTATGCTGGCTCAATAGGAGTAGGTCATGCTAAAGCTAAGCAAGTACCTGATGCAATAAAGAAAGCTACACAAACTGCAAAAAATAATTTATTTAAAATTCCTTTAAGAGAAGGAAGAACTCTTCATCATGATATATTATCTAAAGATGGTGCTGGTAAAGTATTATTAAGATCTGCTCCATCAGGGACAGGAATAATAGCTGGGGGCCCTATAAGAGCGGCTTGCGAAGTAGTTGGTATTAAAGATGTTGTTGCTAAATCATTGGGATCATCGAATCCTATAAATGTTCTAAGAGCATGTATTAAAGGTTTGAGAAATCAAAAATCTCCAAAAAGCATTGCTGACTTAAGAGGAAAAAAAATTAATGAGATTATGAAGAAAAAACTGGATAATTAATTATGAAATTAAATCAATTAAATTCAAAATCTTTAGAGGGTAAAAAGAGACTCGGTAGAGGAATAGGTTCATCTAAAGGAAAAACATGCGGCAGAGGACACAAAGGACAAAAGTCAAGATCTGGTGTTGCTATAAAAAGCTTTGAGGGTGGACAAATGCCCTTATACAGAAGATTACCTAAACGAGGTTTTAGAAGCAGGGGAGATAAAAAAATAATAGCTATGATTAATTTGTCAAAAATTCAAGATATTATAAATAAAAAAAAAAATATACTTGATGCAAAAATTAATCTTTCGAATTTACAAAAATCTAAATTCATTAATAAAAAATATTTAAAACTTAAAGTACTTGGTGATGGTGATTTAAAACAAAAATTAAATATTGAAGTTAATTCGATATCGAAATCTGCTAAAGAAAAAATTGAAAAGTTGGGTGGAACAGTTACATTAATTAAATAAAAAATATTATAATTAGTATGGCAAATGATAATACAGATTCAGGTTTTTTTTCAAAAAGCCATGATTTAAGAAATAGAATTCTATTTACCATCTTTATTTTATCTATTTATCGACTGGGTACATACGTGCCACTACCTGGAATTGATGCTGAATCATTAATGGCTTTAATGGAAACTAAACAAAAAGGACTTCTTGGAATGTTTAACATTTTTTCAGGAGGTGCTATTTCGAGAATGGCAATATTTGCACTTGGTATAATGCCTTATATTTCTTCTTCTATTATTATTCAACTTCTTACTGGTGTTTCAGAAACTTTTAAAAGTTTAAAAAATCAGGGAGAAGTAGGTAGAAAAAAAATTACTCAGTACACGAGATATGGAACAGTTCTCCTTGCCACAATACAAGGTTATGGAGTTTCTGTTGGTTTAGAAAATGCAGCCACTGTTGTTACAGATCCAGGTGGATATTTTAAACTAACTACTGTAATTACTTTAGTTGCTGGTACTACTTTTTTAATGTGGTTAGGTGAACAAATCACACAGAGAGGAATTGGTAATGGTATATCACTGATTATATTTTCAGGAATTGTTGCAGAAATACCGAGAGCATTAGCAACAACTTTTGAACTTGGTAGAACGGGAGCTTTATCAGCTAGTACAATTTTGTTTATATTTCTCTTAATACTTTTGACAGTTGCATTTATAGTTTTCATTGAAAGATCAATTCGAAAAATATTGATAAATTATCCAAAAAGACAAATGGG
>CACLLG010000039.1 GCA_902607735.1 uncultured Pelagibacteraceae bacterium
TGATTTCTTGTGACCCTCGATGACGTATTGTCGATTGATGCTTGAAATGAAACCTGTTCTCTTCCAACCGGGGATTGTTATATCAAATCCGTGTGGAGCATCTGGATATTCGTAGATAAAAAAATTTTCGTTCTTTTCAAATCCTGCCTGGCACCAAAATGGATCTGCTAAACCATCATCCATAGCTATATGAATCATTATTGGCACGTAAGGCAAATTAGGCGGTGTTCCTCCAATAATTCCACAACCAGGATAATACGAAACTAAAGCCCCGAACAATTTTAAATCTCTTTTTTTAACTCCTTTTATCTTTTTAACCTCGCGTGTGTTACCCAAGAGATTTACGCCAGATCCTCCTTGGCTAAATCCAATCACACCAAGTTTACCATCATTCCAAGATTGTTTTGAAACCCAACGAGATAGTTTAACCAAATCTTTTACTCTTTCCTCAGGAATTGTAAGTGGATTAACTTTTCCAACATGGCCCATAACTCCTTTCTCTTTGAAATGATCAATTATGACAACATTGTATCCTTCATCGTTCAGATATTTAGCCCAAAGCTCTTGGTGTTTCCACTTTCCACCGCCACCGTGAGAGAGGATTATAGTAGAAGCAGATTGCTGTTTAATGAGATAGAGTTGAGAAGAAAACTGACCTTTGACTTTAAATCCATTTTTGATTACCAAATCTTTTGCTGCATAAACTTTTGAACTTAACAACAAACCCAGAACCAAGATCCCTAAAAGTTTTTTCATGAGAAAATGTTACCACGATTAGTGATCAGATTTGAGTCAAAATTTTCTCAAATCTTTTGGACTATATTTATTGTTTGTGCCTAACACAACTAATTGAAGCTTCAAGAGAAGGTTTAATTTGATAGTCGATTGATTTATTTTTGCCATAGTCAAATTTATAAGTATATTTATTATCTCCGTGGTATGTGTATGTTAATTCAGTTCCGTTAACATTTAGTATATTTACGTATACTGATTCTTCTTCCTCACCAACGACCCTCCATATTTGCTTAAAAGCGTTATTATCAGTATTAATCGCATATACTATATAATCTCTTGGTGGTTTTACATTTTTTAAATTTTCACAATTAAATTTGACCCACTCAGATAAACTATGTTCGCACCACAACAAACCCAAAACCAAGATTGCTAGAAACTTTTTCATGAGAAAATGTTACCACAATAAGTGACCGTTTTTGAGTTAAGAAATCCGTTACTAATTGATCCTTTTAAAAAAATTTAACTTAATAAGCAAATAATCCTGACTCTACTTTGGTCGCCATTTTATTGAACTTTCATGAAATAAGAGTAAAATAATGTAGTAATGAACGAAAGCACTTTGGAAGTTTCTAAAATCGGTTGGCGTTTTGATAACAGTTATGTTCGTTTGCCAGATATGATGTTATCTAAGATTAGTCCTATACCAGTAAAGAAACCCAAATTAATTATTCTAAATCATGAATTATCAAAGGAATTGGGTTTAGACTTTTCTACTATTTCAGACGATTATATAGCATCTATATTTTCAGGGAATTTATTACCAAAAGGATCAGAATCAATTGCCCAGGCTTATGCTGGACACCAGTTTGGACATTTTACAATGTTAGGAGATGGAAGAGCGATTGTAATTGGTGAACATCTTGCTCCTAATAATAAACGTGTCGATATTCAATTCAAAGGTTCTGGACGAACACCATACTCAAGGAACGGAGATGGAAGAGCAGCACTTGGACCCATGTTACGTGAATATATTATTAGTGAAGCTATGCATGCTTTGGGTATTCCTACGACACGTAGTCTAGCTGTAGTTAAAACAGGTGAACAAGTAATACGTGAAACTTCTTTGCCTGGAGCAATACTAACTCGAGTAGCTGCAAGTCATATACGAGTTGGCACGTTTCAATATGTGGCATCGCAAGGAGATATAAAAACTCTAAAAGCTTTGGTTAATTATTCGATCAATCGTCACTATCCAGACTATAAAGATACAGATAATCCAGCTCTTACATTACTAAAAATTGTCCTAAAAAAACAAATTGAACTAGTTACAAACTGGATGAGAGTTGGTTTTATTCATGGGGTAATGAATACTGACAATATGACAATTTCAGGAGAAACAATTGATTATGGCCCCTGTGCTTTCATGGATGTATATAATCCTGAAACAGTGTTCAGTTCGATCGATTATCATGGTCGTTATGCTTATTTTAATCAACCAGGTATTACAAAATGGAATTTATTGAGATTTGCTGAAACACTACTACCGTTAATTGATAATCAAGAAGATAAAGCAATTAAGATTGCAGAAGAGATTATAAATGGCTTTGACTCATTTTATAAAAATCACTGGTTTAGAATGATGAAAAAAAAATTAGGCTTATTCGGAGAAGAAAGTGAAGATGAAAATTTAATTAATACGTTATTAGTATGGATGAATCAAAATAAGGTTGACTATACTAATACTTTTTGTTCTTTAATTGATGAAGATTTGTTAAAGGAAAAACCATTTCAAGATAGTATATTTCTTAATTGGCACAAACAATGGAAGAAACGTTTAAAGAAAAACAAACAACCTACTGAATCTTCCTTAAGTTTAATGAAGAGGACTAATCCAACGATTATTCCTCGTAATCATAAAGTAGAAGAGGTTTTAAAAGCAGCAAATGTTAATGATGATTTAACGTTGTTGTATAATTTACTTAAAGTTTTAAAGAAACCATACGAAAATCAATTGAATGCCATCACTTACAAATCTCCCCCAACTCCTAGTAATAAAAAGTATCAAACATTTTGTGGGACCTGATTTTCAGATACACTCAATAACACCATTGATAGCAAGTTGAATTTTTGTTTCTAAGCCATATGCAGGTGTTTCATCAAGATCTACAATTTCTATTTTTTTTTGTAATACTTTAAAAGTATCATTCGACCCACAAAGTTCTATAGCTTTAGTTTCAAAATCTACTTTTAATTTATCCATAATCTTTTTTCCTTTTTTTGTATTACTTTCATACTGACTAATTCTAACCCACTTTTTTGAAACAACTGAAATATTAAGTGTATTTTTTCCGGAAAAATCCTGAGCTTGAGTATCTATTTTGCTTTTACATTTTTTGACTGATCCATCTTTAGCTACACATTCACCTTCACCTTCTTCTTTCCCTGCTATAAACTTACCTATATAAGCTGTTCCGTCCGAATATGAAAAAACACCTTCTCCGTGTCGTTTTCCATTTAAAAAATCTCCAACATATTTTTTGCCATCTGGATAAAAGAAGGTTCCTTCACCATCTAATTTGTCGTTCTTAAATTGTCCTGAATACTTTCTTCCATCAGTCCATGTCTTAGTTCCATTTCCATGACTTTTTCCATTTTTCCATTCTCCGTAGTATTTGTCTCCATTTTTCCAAAGGAAAGTTCCAAATCCATTAGGTAGAAAATTTTTAAATTCACCAACATACTTTCCTCCACCAGGATATACAGAAAGTCCTTTAAAAATTTTTCCACCTATAAATAAACCTTCGTATTTATGTCCAGTGTCTGCCTTGTATGCACCTTTACAGTTTGTCCATTTTTTTAAATCATTACCCTGACATTCGACTAATGCACTTTGTTCATTTTTTAATTTTTCTTGTTCCTTCAAAACTTGTTCCTGTTCTTTACTAATTTCCGCCTGATCAATTTTAAGTTTATCCCAACCAGTTTTAATATTTGCGCACAAGCTCTTTCTTTTTCCGCTTAGGTTATATACTTCCATATCAATTCCGACCTCCTTTTTATACTCTAATTTAGTTACAGTTTTTGAATCAGAATTTAAAAAATATTGATAATAAAAATCATCACCTTTTGCACTTTTAATTTTTTCACTAACAATTTTATTTTTTTCAATTAATTTTATTTTGTCAGAAAAATATTGAATTTTCCCATCTATCGATTTTAATTCAACTTCAATTGTTTGTTTTTCCAGATTAATTATATAGTTACCAATAACTGCATTGCTTAATTTACAATCATTAAAATAATATGATTCAGCAAAACTCTTTTCAGAAATTAGCAAAATTAACCCAAGTACAAAAAAAAATTTTTTCATTAAAATCAATTCTATAATAAGTTGATTAATTTTAAACCAATAATTGATTTACTAGGTGTTATTTTACTTTATAATTTAGGTTGATTCGTTATTTTAATTAAAGGAGAACAAATTATGATGTGGATTGCTGCAGCAGTAGTAGTAGTTTGGTACATGAATAAGTAGTTAAGTAATACTCCTTATTCCAATTATTTTTAAATTTGCCGTTTTATAAATTCTATCAATAGTTTTTTTGATTGGCATGCATATTGTCTTTTTAAAGGGACCATATGCATGTATAAGCATGTGTTTTGAATAGATAATAGCTACATGCCCTTTCCAGAAAATTAAATTATTTTTTTTAATATTTTTTAATTCAATTTTTTTTTTAAAATACTTTATTTGATCTTTAGCATCTCTAGGGCAAAATTTGTTGTTAAAATTTAAAAA
>CACLLG010000040.1 GCA_902607735.1 uncultured Pelagibacteraceae bacterium
AAAATGTATACTTAAAAGTAAGTAATACAAATAACAAATTTTGCCTAAATTACAAAAATAAAGATATAATTAAATTGCCTATAGCACATAATGAAGGAAATTATTTTGCGGATAATGAGCTTTTAAAAAATCTTGAAGAAAATAACTTAATAGCCTTCAAATATTGCAATGAAAAGGGCGAAATAAACATAGATTCAAACCCCAACGGTTCATCAAATAATATTGCTGGAATATTAAATAGTGAAAAAAATATTTTAGGTATGATGCCCCACCCTGAAAGATTAATCGACCCTCTATTATCAGGAGAAGATGGATCTATAATGTTTCAAAGTTTGCTAAAGTTTAATAAAAAATGAAAATTAATCCTGAAATAATTACAAAACATGGCATTAAAACTAATGAATATAAGAAAATAATTAATTTAATTGGAAAAGAACCTAACTTATTAGAATTGGGAATTTTCTCAGCAATGTGGAATGAACACTGTTCGTACAAGTCATCAAAAAAATATTTAAAAACATTACCTACAAAAAGTGAAAGGGTCATTCAGGGACCGGGTGAAAATGCTGGTGTAGTAGATATTGATGATAACGACGCAATAATATTTAAAATTGAAAGTCACAATCATCCATCATTTATTGAGCCTTACCAAGGTGCGGCTACTGGTGTCGGAGGAATATTAAGGGATGTATTTACAATGGGAGCTCGACCAATAGCTACGCTTAATTCGATTCATTTTGGAAATCCAAATCATCCTAAAACAAAAAATTTGCTTAATGGTGTTGTTTCTGGAATCGGAGGTTATGGTAACTGTATAGGTATACCAACAGTTGGTGGTGAAGTTAAATTCGACTCTTCTTATAATGAAAATATTCTAGTTAATGCCATGGCTGTTGGCTTGGTTAAGAAAGATAAAATTTTTTATTCAAAAGCTCAGGGAGTAAATCAACCAGTAATTTATGTTGGTTCAAAAACTGGAAGGGATGGAATACATGGGGCTAGCATGGCATCAGCCGAATTTGATAAGAATGCTGAAGATAAAAGACCAACTGTACAAGTTGGAGATCCTTTTACAGAAAAACTTCTTTTAGAAGCATGTTTGGAATTAATGCAAGATGATTCAATTATTTCAATACAAGACATGGGGGCCGCCGGCCTAACTTCTTCGAGTGTTGAGATGGCATCAAAAGGAAACCTAGGAATTGAAATTAACCTTAATAAAATTCCTTGTAGAGAAGAAAAAATGACACCCTATGAAATGATGCTTTCTGAGAGCCAAGAAAGAATGTTACTAATTTTAAAATCTGGAAAAGAAGAAAATGCAAAAAAAATTTTTAGTAAGTGGTGTTTAGATTTTTCTATAATTGGAAAAACAACAAATTCAAAAAATTTAGTTTTAAACTTTAATGATGAAGAAGTTGCTAAATTACCTATAAGTTCTTTATCAACAGAAGCTCCTATGTATGATAGAAAATGGAAAAAAAGTGTTGTTTCAAAAAAAATTACACTACTAAAAAATTATAGATCAGTAAAATTATATGATGGTTTAAAAAAAATATTAGGAAGTCCTAATAATTCTAAAAAAAATTGGGTCTGGGAACAATACGATCATACAGTCATGGGAGATACTATACAAAAACCTGGTGGCGATTCTGCAGTAGTCAGAATTCATGGAAAAAATAAAGGTATTGCAATTACAGTTGATTCCGCAGCACACTATTGTTTAGCAAACCCGGTAACTGGAGGAAAACAAGTAGTTTGTGAAACGTGGAGAAATCTTATTTCTGTTGGCTCGCTTCCGATAGCAATTACAAATTGCTTAAACTTTGGAAATCCAGAAAAAGAGAAAATAATGGGGCAGTTTGTTGAAACAGTTGATGGTATTTCACAAGCATGCAATTATCTTGATTTTCCAGTAGTTTCAGGAAATGTTTCTTTTTATAACGAAACACAAAATAAGGCCATATCTCCCACTCCGACTATTGGAGGAATAGGTTTAATTAAAAATTTAGATTTAATGATGACAAAAGATCTAAAGGAAGTTGGAAGTTGCTTAATAGTAATTGGAAAAACTTTAGGACATCTTTATCAGAGTGAATTTTTTCGAGAGGTCATGAATCTATACGAGGGGCCTCCACCTGAAATTAATTTATTTAATGAAAAAAATAACGGCTTAGCAATACAAAAACTAATTTTGAATAAACTAGTAAATTCAGTACATGATATATCTGCTGGTGGCATTATTGTAGCTTTATCAGAAATGTGTATCTCTGGTAAAATTGGAGCCAAAATTAAACTTCTTCAAAACAATATTGATTCTCATGAATATTTATTTGGTGAAGATCAAAGTAGATATTTAATCGAAATAAAAGAAAATAATAAAGATAAAGTGAGTAATATTTTACAAAAAAATGGTATATACTTTGAAGTAATTGGAAAAACACAAAAAGAAATTTTAGAAATAAATAAAGATTTTAGCGTTAAAGTTTCTGATCTTGATAAATTTAATTCTTTTTGGTTTAAAAACTACTTTGGAGAAAACTATGGCAATTAAGTTAGAGGAAATAAAAAGCTTAATTAAAGAAGCTATACCAGATGCTGAAGTTACCATCGAAGATTTAGCGGGCGATGAAAATCATTATTCCGCTACGATAAAATCAAAAATTTTTAGTGGAAAAAGTAAAATAGATCAACATAAAATAGTGTATAAGGCATTAAGAGGTAAAATGGGCAATGAACTACATGCTTTAGCATTAAATACAATGGAAAGATAAATTATGAACGAAAATATAAATGAAAAAATAAAAGACCTAATTGAAAAAAATGAAGTTTGTTTATTTATGAAAGGCACTCCTGAAGTTCCACAATGTGGTTTTTCACTTGCTGTATCAAATGTTTTAAAACATCTAGAAGTAAAATTTAATGGAGTAAATGTTCTTGAAAATCCTGAGATTCGTGAAGGAATAAAAACCTTTAGTGACTGGCCTACTATACCTCAACTATATATTAAAGGTGAATTCGTAGGTGGTTGCGATATTGTGAAAGAAATGTTTGAAAAAGGTGAATTGCAAGCAAAACTTAAAGAGAAAAATATTTCTCATAAAAAAAATTAATTTAATAATTTAAAAAAGGATCTTATTTTTTTACTAAAATATTTTTTAATTAATTTATAGAAAGATATCTTTTTAAAACCTTCTTCCCTAATTTTGTTATCTATTACGTAATCAATTCTATCTATCCAAGCAAGTTCCGTAACAAGACTTTCTCTATAAATTTTTTCAAATAATTTTGCAATTGATACAGTAATGTATGGTTCTACCAATTGGTTTTTTTTTGATGCAATAAGTCTATTATTGATATCATCATAACAAAACCACCAAATATTTTCATTTTCAAAAACTAAGTTGTCACCTAATCTTGTAGGAAGTTCGATATATCCTTTTGAAGAAATTCTTTCTAGTTCTTTAATAAAAAATTCGAAGTCTTCAACATGCTCAATCACATGACTTGCTATAACAAAGTCAAACTCTTTATCTTTAAATGGTAAATTTTTTTCTTTTATTTGGACAAATTTTCTTTCTTTATAAAAGTCTGAAAAATCTTTTATATCAGCTATTACTGATGCTTTTTTATTTGCTCTATACCCGCAACCAATGTCAAGAATTTTCCAGTTTGAGTTTTTTTCTAAAATATTATTTAAATGGTTTATGGAAGTTCTATTTAACAAATTAAAAATTAATTATCTTGAATAATATTCGACTACTAAGTTGGGTTCCATAATTGTTGGATAAGGAACTTCTGAAAATTTTGGAATTCTAACCAATTTAGCTGTTTTATTTTTTTCATCCATTTGAATATATTCTGGAATTTCTCTTTCTTTACTAACTAGAGCTCCGGCAATGACTACCAGCTCTTTTGATTTGTCTTTTATTTCTATCGTATCTTTTTCGCTAACTAAATAACTTGAAATATTTACCTTTTTTCCATTTACTCTAACGTGACCATGGTTAATTATTTGCCTAGCTGAAAATACCGTGATAGCAAATTTTGCTCTGTATATTACAGTATCCAATCTTCTTTCAAGCAAGCCTATAAAATTTTCAGTTGTGTTGCCCCTCTTTTTTAATGCTTTTCGATAAACATTCCTAAACTGTCTTTCATTCATGTTTCCGTAATAAGATTTTAATCTTTGTTTAGCTTGAAGTTGTGTTCCATAATCTGAAATCTTGCCCTTTAGAGATTTTCCGTGTTGACCAGGTTTATAATTTCTAGAATTAAATGGACTTTTTGGTCGTCCCCATAGATTTGCTCTAAGTCTTCTGTCAACTTTATGTTTCGACGCTAGTCTTTTAGTCATATTTTATACAACGTGATTTATAAACAATGAGGATCATTTGTCAATTCAGCTTTTCTTATTAAATTC
>CACLLG010000041.1 GCA_902607735.1 uncultured Pelagibacteraceae bacterium
TCCATCAAAAAATGGTTCTGTAGATCCAGAAAATAATTTTCAAATGCTATGGGAAATTGATGCTTTTTCAAAAAAATATTTAAAAGAAATTACTGATACAGCAGCGGACTCAAATAAAATTATATTAGCCACTGACCCTGATCGTGAAGGTGAGGCTATTGCTTGGCATGTTAAAGAAGTATTAAATCAAAAAAAATTATTAAAAGACAAAAAGGTAGAAAGAGTTGTGTTCAATGAAATTACAAAAAAAGCTGTTATGAAAGGTATAGAAAACCCTAGAGATATTGAGCCTCTCCTGGTCGACGCTTACATGGCTAGAAGAGCATTAGACTATTTAGTTGGGTTCAATATTTCCCCAATTTTGTGGACTAAGCTACCAGGATCTAAATCTGCTGGACGTGTACAGTCTGTTGCTTTGAAATTAATTACTGAAAGGGAACATGAGATTGAATTATTTAACCCTAAGGAATTTTGGACTTTAAAAATAAACTTCAAAGACAAAAACAATAACATAGTAACATCCAATATTTCTCAACTTGAAGGTAACAAAGTTGAAAAATTCTCATTTAAAAATAAAGAGGACATTAATGCTGCTGCTGAGCGAATTAAAAAAATGAAATTTAGTATTTCTGATATATCGTCAAAAATTGTAAGTAGAAATCCCTTAGGTCCTTTCACTACATCAACACTACAGCAAGTTTCCTCTGGAAGATTAGGATTGGGTGCATCAAGAACAATGCAAATTGCTCAAAAACTTTATCAAGGAATTGAAATTGATGGTGAGACCATAGGTTTAATAACATATATGAGAACTGATGGAACAAACATATCAGAAGAAGCTGTGTCTAATTTTAGAAATTTTATTAAAAATGAATATGGAAATGAATACCTTCCTAAAGACCCTCTAAATTATTCTGGTAAAAAAGCAAAAAATGCTCAGGAGGCTCACGAAGCTATACGTCCTACTGATATTGATAAATGGCCAGAAAAAGTAAAAAAATATTTAAGCCCAGAGCAATATAAAGTGTATGATCTAATTTGGAGTAGAGCTTTATCTTCTCAAATGCAATCAGCTCAATTTGATAGAAATACAATTACAATTACATCTGATAACAAAAAAACTATTTTAAAAACGACCGGATCAGTAATTAAATTTGATGGTTATTTAAAAGTTTATAAAGATCCTAAAAAAGAAGATGGTGAAAGCATTTTGCCTAAAATGTCAAATGGCCCAGTTAGTATTGAGAGTCTTGTAGACGAACAACATTTTACACAACCACCGCCTAGATATTCGGAAGCAAGTTTAGTAAAAAAACTTGAAGAATTAGGTATTGGGAGACCTTCTACATACGCAAGTATTATTTCTGTGATATCTACCAGGGGTTATGTTGAAATTTTAAATAAAAGATTTCATCCTACAGATAGAGGAAAATTAATAACAGCTTTCTTAGAAAAATTATTTTCTAAATATGTAGACTATAATTTTACCGCTGGATTAGAAAATCAATTAGATGAAATCACTTCAGGAAAAGAAGGGTGGATTAAAGTTCTAGAGATGTTTTGGAAAGACTTTAATCAAAATGTTACTGAGGTTAAGGAAAAAAGGACAAGAGAAGTTTTAGATTTATTGAATGATAGTCTGGGTACCTTAATATTCGAAAGAGATAATGATGGTAATATTGATAGAAAATGCAAGCTCTGCGCGAATGGTCAATTAAGTCTAAAAAATAGTTTCCGTGGAGGTGCCTTTATTGGTTGTTCTAATTATCCAGAATGTAAATTTACGAGACCTTTATCAAAAACAAAAGCTGCACAGCAATCACAATTGGCAGAACCAAAATTAATTGGAAAGCATGAAAATGGTAATGATATGTTCTTAAAAGTAGGAAGATTTGGTCCATACATTCAATATGAAAAAATACCTGAATCTACAGTTGAAGAAATTAAAAAAACAAAAAAGAATAAAAAAAAGAAGGAGCAAGATAATAATTTTAAAAATGTTTCAATTCCAAAAGGTATCTCGATTGACTCAATAGATTTGCAGAGAGCAAACTTTTTATGTTCATTGCCTAAAGTGATTGGTCAACATCCAGATACTGGAATGGATATAACATTAAACTCAGGAAGATTTGGACCTTATTTAAAATGTGAAAGTAAATCTGCAAGAATTGAACCGGTTGAGGATATATTTACTATAGGTTTAAATAGGGCTGTTACCATGATAGCTGAAGCTAAACCTGGTAGAATTTCTTCATCTGAAATTAAGCATTTGGGTGAACATCCTGAAGATAAGAAACCTGTTAGAGTAATGAAAGGAAAATTTGGTCCTTACATTAAGTACAAATCGCTAAATGCAACCATACCTGAGGAAAAAGATCCAAGTGAAATAACTATGGATGACGCTTTAATTCTTATTGAAAAAAGAAGAGAATATGACAAAAATAAAAAGAAAAAACGAAAATAAATGTATAATGATAAAAAATTAAAAGAACTAAATATTATTTTACCAAAGGCTCCTGATCCTGTTGGAGCATATGTTGCTTACAAAAAAGTTGGTAAATTGCTTTTTATATCGGGTCAACTTCCTATAGATCTTGATGGAAGAATGATTAAAGGTAAAATTGGGAAAAACTTAACACTAGAAGATGGTCAAAAAGCATCAAAACTATGTGTGGTCAATATTTTAGCCCAAGCTAAAAAGGCTATGGATGGTGATTTAAAAAAAATTAAAAATTGCATTAAAATAACTGGATTTGTAAATTCATCTGATGATTTTGTTGATCAGCCAAAAGTGATTAATCCAGCTTCTGAAACTTTATCAACTATCTTTGAAGATAATGGAAAACATGCACGAGCCGCTATAAGCACAAATTCTTTGCCTCTTGGTGTGGCTGTTGAAATTGACGCTATATTCGAAATTGAATAAATCTACCTACCTACGGAGTAATATGAAAAACCCATTTTTTTCATTTTTTTGGGTGAGTATAAATTTCTCATATCATAAATCTTAAATTTTCTATTTTTAGACAATTTTTTAAAGTCAATTGTCTTAAATTCGTCCCATTCAGTATGAATTATTATCAAATCAGAATTTTTACATGTTTCATAAATATCTTTACAAAAAAACACTTTTGACAGTTTGCTAAATTCTTTTTTTTTACCACTAGGATCGTAGTAATTTACTATTGCACCTTTTCTCTCCAAAAAAGGTATTATTAAAAGACTTGAAGATTCTCTCATATCGTCTGTGTTAGGTTTAAATGTTACGCCAAGTATAGCTATTTTTTTATTCTTAATATTATTTGATAGAATTTTTTCAATTCTTTTTATTAATAAAATCTTTCGTTCTGTATTTGACTTGATAACAGATTTAATTATAGATAAATCTGTTTTAAACAAGTCTCCCGTTACAGTAATAGCTTTTGTATCTTTTGGAAAACATGAGCCTCCATAGGCTGGTCCTGCTCTTAAAAATCGACTTCCAATTCTTTTGTCTAAGCCCATTGCAATAGATATATCTTCAATATTTACACCAGTTTTTTCACATAAATTTGCGATTTCATTTATATAAGATATTTTTGTAGCTAAGAATGCATTCGATGCATATTTTATCATCTCAGCTCCCCTACGATTTGTAACAAAAAAAACAGCACCCTTTTTTATTAATGGATCATATAAAGATTCTAATTTGCGGGTGACTTTTTTATTATTAGATCCAACAACTATTCTGTCAGGGAATCTAAAATCTCTTATAGCTTCGCCTTCTCGTAAAAATTCTGGATTAGAAACAACTTCAAAAAGTCTCTTTTTTCTTTTTTTAAAAATTATTTTTTCTATTTTATCACCTGTCGATATTGGAACTGTAGATTTAGTCACAATAATTTTGAATTTATTTATATGACGAGCAATATCATTTGCTGCTTTAAAAACATATTGAAGATTGGCTGACTTATTTTTTTTTGAAGTTGGTGTGCCAACACAAATAAATATAATATCCGACGATTTGATAGCTGTAGCCAAATCAGTTGTAAATTTTAATCTTTTTGATAAGTAATTTTTATTAACAATTTCATTTAAACCTGGTTCATATATTGGAATTTTACCTTTATTGAGCATGTCAATCTTTTCTTTATCTTTATCTACACAATAAACTGTATTACCAAGGTCAGCAAAACATGCTCCACTTACTAAACCGACGTAACCAACACCTATCATACAAATTTTCATAAATTATAATCTTGAGATTTCTAAATTGGAATTAATATAACCCTTCATTGATCCGCAATCCAAATATTTGCCAGAAAAAATATGTCCAATAA
>CACLLG010000042.1 GCA_902607735.1 uncultured Pelagibacteraceae bacterium
CGCGGGCGGAATACTTTATAGAAACAAACGTCTATCCTGTCTTTCCTGTCTATCTACTTAGACAACTAAGACAACATAGACATATGTTCTTATTCAAATAGTCGATCTCCCGGATTTGTTCCGTAAGCCCCGCTCTTTTTTTCTTCAAGAAAATCTTTTTTTCTCGCTTCTCTTTCAGCTAATAACTTCTTCTCATTCTCAACGGCTATCTTGTTCAAGTCTCTTGCTTCTATGTTCTTAGCTTCAAGAGCTTCGGTCGTGAGACGTGGAGCAATTTTATAGGTTCCGTATTTTGATCCTTGAACTAAGGTCTGCTGATCTTTCATACGCAACATATTTTTTTGTAGCCTACGAGCTTCTTTTGTATTGGGAGCGATAGCATAATGATTGCAAACATCCTTAGGTGTGAATTCTTTTATTCCACCTTTTTCAAGCTCCCGAATCGCTACAATGATTTCTTGTCTATTTTCAAAAGTATTAATTTCATGGAGCTGACCATTATAATCATAACGCCAAGTATCCGGATTCCACTTCAAGCTATATTCAAAGTCCATGATGTCCCGACCACGACCAATTAAACTTGCCTGACCTGAAACATCTCCACGATCCAACATCCACATTGTATCTGTTATGCCTTGCATACCGACAGATCCTTGAATCCTGTCCCACGAATAATCTCGCGATGCTTTGCTTAAATGTGAAACGAATAAAATACAAACCCCGTTTTTGATTGCTAACTTCTGAATATCTCTTAGCATTTCATTGTCGTGATCGTATGCTGTCCCACTTTTTTTAGATGATCGCTGCTTAACTTTCGCAAGAGTATCAATAATGATTAGTCTTGGATTTTTAACTTCATCAATCCAATCTTGTAAAGATTCTTCAAGTCCCATTCCTAAGTATGGAGCTTCGACATCAACATCGGGATGCTTAGGCATTTTATTTAAACCAAGTTTAATTGTTCTATTTTTTAATCTCCGTTTTGAATCTTCTAACGCAAGATATAAACAATCTCCCTCAGGTACGTTGTGCCCCATAAAGTCAAACCCGTTGCGAACAGCATAGACTAACAATAAGCAAGTCCAAGATTTCATAGCTTTAGGCACACCCGCCATCATAACTAATCCCTCAGGAAGAATCGGTTGAACTGCCCATTTCATTTCAGGAATTATTTCTGTCATAAGAGCTTTCATATCGATTCCGCCATGTACAAAATCTCTATATGATTTTGTATATTTAGATTTATCCTCAGGTACTTCGCCAATCCAATTAAACCAACTTCGAACGAGCATTTTATCGACTTTAATATAATCTGCGAAATGACTATACCCCGCGTTCTTTCTTTTTGTATTATTCGCTCGAATAATTCTTCGCATCTTTTGTGGCGTTGCTTCTGAAATTTTTTTCTCACCTTTTTTTGTTTTTCCCGACGGCATTGCTACTGAGAGAATATCTAACAAGACTTGCTCACGTTTCTCGTCAGACCAATTTGTGTATCTCATAAAGCAAGAATCTAATTTTAAAGCTCCAGTGTTTGCAGATTTAAGATGTGGTGCAACAGCAGCAGCAAAACAGATTAAGTTGAAAGTATCTAAAACACTTTGATTAAAGGGCTTTAGAGGGCTCTCAGATTCCCAAAACCGTTTCATTGGACGTCCGGTCTGCTTATTAGGTGTAGAGCCGTGAACAACGATATTATGATCACAAAATAACTCAGCAATTGTTTCGCCTGAACTATCTTTCCGAGAAATATTTTGTTCCATAGAACCATCCGATTTATAGAAAAATTTTGTTAATTCTCTTTTGCCGTCATTTATTCTTCCACCAATTCTTGTATCTTTAGGCAGCCACATTGAAGCAAATTGAATTGAATAACCTGAATCCCAATCAGAGCAATACATTTGCGGATTGGATAATTTAAGATTAACTCCAAGATTGTCGCCGTCTTTAGCTTCGCTGACAGAATATTCTTTCGTTAAAATATCTGTGTCGTGATTTTTCTTTTGGTTAGGAAACAACGGGATGAATGCCATCCCGTTATCTTTTAGTTTTTGTGCTTCAGCTCTACTCATTGATAACCTTCCCCTTCCCAATTTAGGGGATTGTCGCCAAACTCCTCGCTATCGCCATCATCAGGAAGATTTTCTGTATCTTCTAAGTATAGATTTCCTTTCAATCCTGAATCGATCCATTTATCGATCTGCTTTTTATGTTTAGGATGTATTATCATTAATGCTCCCTCGGTAGATGTTTTTTATTAGTGTATTTCTTTTTATTTTCTAAATAAGTTAAGAAGCTGCCGATCCTCAGGTTGAGCATTTCTATTTCTTGGTGTTGACGTTCAACAAGATTAGATAGCAACGAGTTAGTCCGAATCAATTGATAAATCATTATTGTGCTTGATTTAGTTATTGGCTTATCAAAGTCAGGCTTAGCTTTATAATTATTCTCCTTTTTCATTATCGCCTTTCTCCAACTCTAATGTAGCTGCACACTGAACTCCGTTAGCTTTAAGGTATTCTTTAATTTTTCTTTTAACTTCAATACCTATTGCAATGGCTGAATCGTTTGAATTTTTTCCTCTTTCAAACCATTCCGCTTTATCACTCCAATGCATTTTTTTTGTATCAAAACGATCCATACGTCCCTTGCAAGAACGTTCAAAAAACCTAGAACCCTGATCGATTAGCTCTAAGGCTCTTTGTATCTGATCTAATGTTTTGATTAATTTATCGGTTAATTGATTAGAGTTGTGACCGATATTCACAACGTTGTTTGTTTTAGACATTTAAGTCCTTTCTGCGAATAAGTATGCGGAGCTACTTAATGTAGCTCCACACCAGATATTCACGTTCGGGATGGACTTAAATGAAAGTGAAACTTGTTAAATATATTTTGATTATAAAATAGAAAGTCGCCATACTGAGCAACACTAAATCTGATGATATCGATATCATATCTTTCAAAAATATTGTTCACGTTTTTCATAAAGGTTCCATCCCTTTGGTTAATAAAATTGAATTTTTTTTAGATTATCGGGAGAATCCACTCCGCATCTTTCGTGACTTTCTATTGTGGAATATAAACTTTTAAAAAAATAAAACAAATCCATATTTTCTGGGAGACACATTTCCGCCGTTATATCATTATGTGGGAGAGCTGCCTAAATAACCCCCGCGAACGGGGCTTTAGCCCCGTGAGCGGATAACGTTAATTTAATTTATTTCCGTCTACTCTAATTAATCTTAATTTTTTAGCAACGTCAGCGACCTGCAAATTATTATAAATCCTCAATAACATACGTGGGTCTCTGTGTCCCGCAATCAACATCGTATCTGGCACATTTAGCCCTTTAACTCTCATGAAGTCTGTCAGGGAATTTTTTCGGATGTCGTGAAAATGCAGATTTTTAATCTTATAGTGATTGCACAATCTACGAAACCTTTTGCCCAACAAATGTCTATCCATATTAAAAGGTAGCTTCGCGTTCTTTAATACGGACAACGCTTTTGATGTCAGAGGAATTAAACGTGGTTTTGTTTTAGCAACCGGAATAAACAACGTTTGACCTTTAATGTGCTCAGGATGAATATTTAAAATCTCACTCATCCTCATCCCCGTTTCAAAAGCGATTTCAATTATTTCTCTTAATTGTTCGCTCGTCCGATTCCCTTTTAACAAAAGATTTATTTCTGCATCCGTTATTCTCCGATCTCTTGGCTCAGGATTTTTAGGGCGTTTAATTGCCAAGACAGGATTTTCAACAAAATGTCCCCACTCTTTTTTAAAGGTAGTGAACATAGTTGAGATCACATCCAACCTACGATTAAGAGTATTCTCTTTTATTTTTTCTCTTAAATCATTTCTGAACTTGCTGATGATAGACGGCGTTATTCTATTGATAGGATACTCCGCCCAAGTTTCACGGATCAGGGAATTGATAATATTCCGTTCAACTCTAAAGCATCTTTTATATTGAGATATTTCGTTGATGTATCTATCAGCTAATTCACGAAACAAAGGATATTTTATTTTTGCAATACCCGCTTCATCTCGTCTTAGTTTTATCTCCGTTGCAATTGCCCAACGTTTCGCGTCCGTTCGTGACGTGAAGCATCTAGAGATTAAAGGATGATTTTTTAATCTCACTTGCCCTTGCCATTTGCTTCCCATTTTTCTTATGTACATAGCTTTCGTCCTTTCTATTTTTGACGACGAACTACGCTAACAGAAC
>CACLLG010000043.1 GCA_902607735.1 uncultured Pelagibacteraceae bacterium
CAGTAATAAAGGGTCATTTTTAGTCGAATGTAACTTCGAACTTTCACCTAAATCACAGTTAATGTTAATTTCCATCTTTTCAGTCCTTAGTTTATTTAATAAGGAATAAGAATTATTATATCAATTTATGATCAAGAAACTAAACAATATTGGCGATTGTGGCATCGTTTGTGATTTTGGTGAAGAAGTTAATCGGGAAATAAACACCAGTGTTATTAAATTATTTCACCATGTGAAACAGGAGGTTTTAAAAGGTAATTTAAAAGGAATATTAAACTACACACCATCCTATAATAAATTAATTATAAATTTTAATCTTGAAGAAATAAATTCGTCTAAAATTATTGATTTTTTAACATCTGTAGATTTTTCTAAATTACATCTTTCTCAAAATAGCAAAAAATGGACAATACCTGTTTGTTACGATTTTGAAATGGATTTAGAAAACATGAGCAAAACATTAAAAATAAACAAAGATGAAATTATAAATATTCATTTAAATACTGATTTTTTTATTTATATGGTTGGTTTTATTCCCGGCCATCCTTTTATGGGTGATCTAGATTCAAAACTTTTTTTAAATCGTTTAAAAACACCGAGAGTTAAAATACCAGCAGGATCAGTTGGTGTTGTAGAAAAGTTTTGTAATATTTACCCATATGAAAGTCCTGGAGGATGGAACATTATAGGAAGAACTCCTACTAGACTTTTTAATAAAGAAAATGAATCTAGCCCTTGTCTTTTGTCACCAGGAGATTCAGTGAAATTTAAATCTATTTCGAAAAAGGAGTTTGAAAAATTAGCAAATGAGTAATTATTTTTTTGAGATCTTAAGAGCTGGGATCAATACAACATTTCAAGATAGAGGTCGTTTCCATATGCAGCATTTTGGAGTTACCCCAGGAGGATGCATGGACTTAGATTCATTTTCAATTGCAAATGCTTTAGTTGGAAATTCTTTAAATGAAGGAGTTTTAGAATTTGCTTATCAAGGGCCTTTGCTAAAATTAATTAAAGGCAGAACAAAAATCGCTATGACTGGAAATGTTCTTTTTCAAATAATTAAATCAAACGAAGAAAAATTAATGGGAGAATGTAATAGAACTTATATTTTAGAAGAGGGAGATCAGATTGATATTTTAGCAACTAAACAATCAGCTTATGGTTATATGGCTTTAGAAGGAGGATTTGATGTAAAACCTTTTTGTAAAAGTGTTTCTATTTTATCGAGAGCTCAAATTGGACCTAACGAAGGAAAAAAAATAAAAATAAATGACAAAATAAATATTAGAACAAACAGTCAAAATAAAAAAAATTTTTCTACTAAAGTTATAAATAATAATCAAAATTTGATTAGAGTTTTAAAGGGTCCTCAATTTGATTATTTTTCAAAAGAAAGTCAAAAAGATTTTTTTTCAAAAGAATATAAAATCTCTAATCTTACCGATCGAATGGGGATGAGATTAGAAGGCACTATTATGAAAAATGTAGTTAGCGCTAATATTAGATCGGAGGGCATTACTAAAGGTGCCATCCAGGTGCCGGCTGATGGTCAGCCTATTATACTGTTAACTGACTATCCAACTATAGGAGGCTATCCTAAAATAGCGAATGTTACATCGGTAGATTATAATTTGTTGATCCAAAAAACTCCTGGGGCAAAAATATTTTTTAAACTTATTGAGTTGCGGGAAGCGGAACAATTGTATAAAGAGCATCTCAAGAGTATTTTAGAAATTATAAAAAATATCAAAGAGATCAATTGACAATATTAAATAAAATTCCTGGTACAATTTTAGTTTTACTAGGCGCGTTATGCTTAAGTTTTGGTGGTATAATAGTAAAATCTTTTGAAGGAGCAAATTTATGGCAAATTCTTTTTTGGAGACAAATTTTCTTTTCTATAGTTGTAGCTCTATATCTATTAATTGTTTATAAAAAAAATTTCTTTAAGTCTTTTCGTTCATCAGGCCTGCCAGGAGTAATTGCCGGAGTATTTTTAGGCGTTGGTTTTTCCGCCTATGTATTTGCCATGTATCACACTACCGTTGCTAATACACTTTTTATAATTTCAACAGAAACAATTTTTTTAGCATTATTTGGATATATTTTTTTAAAAGAAAAAATTAATTTAGTAACTTTAATTTCAATTATTATGGGTATGTCAGGTGTGCTTCTCATAATAGGAAGTTCATTATCTATTCAATCTAACACTCAGTTTTTTGGAAATATTGTTGCATTTATAATGCCCATTTCATTTGCGGTATTAGTTGTAATAGTTAGGAAATATCCAAAAATAGATATGGTTCCATCCCAATTTATTGCAGGGGTTATTGCTGCTTTAATAGGATATTTAGTTGCTGGAAAATTATCTGTTTCACCTCATGATCTATTTTTAGGATTTTTAGCTGGAACATTTCAAATTGGTTTTGGATTTATTATGATTACCATCGGATCTCAAACTACCCCCGCTGCAGTAGTTGGTATTTTAATGTTAACCGAAGCAGTTTTTGGACCATTGTGGGCTTGGCTGTTTATAAACGAGATACCACCAGCGAGTGTGATTATTGGTGGAAGCATTATTATTTCAGCAATTTTGTTTGAGTTTTTTTTAAGTCCTAAAAAAAAAGAATAGTTTATTCATTTGACATTTATTCATATCTAGCGGAAAATCTAATTAATACGGGAGAGACCAATTTAATTGGCGCCGAAGGAGCAACCACCCCGGAAACTCTCAGGCAAAAGGACCGTATACATAATAACTCTGGAAAGAAGGCTTAGCCTCACCGAAGGAGTAAATCTCTCAGGTAACTAGACAGATGGGGTTGGATAAGAGTTATTATGGAAACACAAAAAACAGCTTTATACGATTATCATAAAAGTCTTGGAGCAAAATTTGTTCCTTTTGCTGGCTATGAAATGCCTGTGCAATATTCTTCAGGAATTGTAGATGAGCATAAACTAACCAGAAGTGGCGCGGGTATGTTTGATGTCTCTCATATGGGACAATTATCAATAGAAGGAAATGAAGATTTGGCAAATGAATTAGAAAAAATTATTCCAATAGATCTAAAAAAAATAAAACTTAACCAATCAAAATATTCTTTCCTTACTAATGAACAGGGTGGAATCTACGATGATTTAATTGTAACTAAAGTTGAAAAAGGTTTTAATATTATTCTTAATGCTGCATGTAAAAATAACGATTTCAAAATAATTAGTGATTCACTTAAGAGTAAATTTAAAATAACTTTACATAAGAATTTGTCACTTATTGCGCTGCAAGGTCCAAAATCATCACAAATATTAGAAAAAATAATTAGTGGAGTTTCTTCTCTAAAATTTATGAATGGGAATAAATTTTCTTATAAAAGCAAAGATGTTTATATTACAAGATCA
>CACLLG010000044.1 GCA_902607735.1 uncultured Pelagibacteraceae bacterium
AACTATACTAAATAATGTGATCATAGAGTTAAAAAAATATATATAAATAATTATAAATGAATTTTTTTAAACCAAAATTTTGGGATAAAAATCGAATTTCATTTTTTTCCATTTTACTTTACCCATTCAGTTTATTAGTTAAATTAATAAATCTTATTAAAAAACATATAACAAAGCCTCATCAATTTTCCATCCCAATAATTTGTGTTGGAAATATTTATCTAGGAGGAACTGGAAAAACTCCTTTATGCATTGAAATATTTTCAATTTTGAAGAACTTAAATATGAATCCAGTCTTTATCCGAAAAGAGTATGATTCTTTCCAAGATGAAGCTGATCTTCAAAAACATTTTGGAATGGTTTATCAAAATAAAAAAAGAGTTATTGCTATGAATGAAGCTATAAAAAAAAAAGCAAATATTGCTATTCTTGATGACGGTTTTCAAGATTATTCAATAAGTAAGAATTTAACTATTATTTGTTTTAATGAAAAACAGTGGATTGGAAATGGTTTAACAATACCTTCTGGTCCATTGAGAGAGGGTCTTTCTGCTTTAAAGAGGGCTAATTGTGTAGTTATAAATGGTAATAAGAATATTAATATTGAAAATAAAATTTTAAATGAGAATAAAAAAATAAAAATTTTTTACTCCATGTATAAGCCAAAAAATATTACTGAATTTAAGAATAGCAACGTAACAGCTTTTGCGGGAATTGGTAACCCTGTCAATTTTTTTAATTTATTAAAAAAAAATAATATAAATATTGTAAATCAAGTAGAATTCCCTGATCATCACAATTATTCCACGAAAGAACTAGAAAATTTAGTAAGTAAATCTAAAGAAAGAAATTCTATTTTATTAACCACAGAAAAGGACTACTTAAGAATTAAACAAGATTATAAAAAAAATATCAATTTTTTAAAGATAGCTACTGAAATAGAAAATAGAAGTCAATTCATTGAAGAAATAAAAAAAATTATATGAAAATTATTAAATATTTTTTTGAATTTATAAGCATAATTTCTCTATTTTGTATTTTTAAAATTATAGGTCTTAGAAACGCATCTAATCTTGGGGGATTATTAGGAACATTACTCGGTCCACTATTTAGATCTAAACATATAATCAAAAAAAATATAATGACAGGATTGGGTGTAATAAGTAAAGAGAAAGAAAGTGAGATTATAAATAGTATGTGGTCAAATATTGGAAGAACTTTTGCCGAATATATATTTTTAAAAGATTTTAAATTTAACAAAACAAATTTTGAGCATATTAAAATCAACGGTATCGATTACTTGGAGAATATTAAAAAAAATCAAGAATCGGCAATCTTTTATTCGGGGCATTTTGCAAACTTTGAATTAATGGCTATGGAACTTGAAAAACTGGGTGTTAAATGTGCTGCAATCTACAGACCACTAAATAATTTTTTTTTAAATCCTTTAATGGAATATTTAAGAATTAAATATATCTGCCCAAATCAAATTCCAAAAGGTAGGATGGGTATGAGAGAAATAATTAATAAAGTTAAAAATGGTTACAGTATTGCACTAATGGTAGATCAGCGAGTTAGTGAAGGAATAAAAATTCCATTTTTTAATAAACCAGCTTATACTACAACTATACCTGCGCAGCTCGCTTTAAAATATAATTGCAAATTAGTACCTATTTCATTGAAGAGAAAAGAGGGTCCAGATTTTGAAATGACTATTCATGAGCCATATAAAATTGAAAAAACAGGTAATAACGAAGAAGATTCAAAAAATATCACACTTAAAATTAATCAGATAATAGAAAAAATGATAATTAAAAATCCAAAGCAATGGATTTGGTCACATAATCGTTGGAAATAAATATGGACCAAGAAACAATTTTTAAAGTTGCTCCTAGTGGACTCGATTATGCCTTAAAATGCAAAAGATGTTTATGGTTATCACGCAAAGGCATTAAGCTTGATGCTTTTTTTCCTCCAATATTTAATGCGTTTGATCTTATACAAAAAAAATTTTTAATTACCCAATCTGTAAAATTAATGTCAAAAGCTTTACCTGATGGTCGTATTATGACAGAGCTTAGTGGATTTATAGGATCGTCTACACTTAAAGACAAAAAAGGAAGATCTTTTGTGATTAGTGGTAAAACTGATGTAGTTGTCGAATTTAAAACTAATCCAAAAAAATACGGAATTATAGATTTGAAAACTACTAATATTAATCCATCAAAAATTGAAAACTACAAGCTTCAATTAGAAGGTTATGCAACTATTTTTCAAAATCCAAATTCTAAAACTCCAAAATTTTCTGATATTGAAGAATTAGGATTATATCTTTTTGAACCAAAAGAAATTACTGAAATTTCTAAAGGTTCTTGTAATATGAAATTTGAAACTTTGTATCTAAAAGGTAATAGATGTCATGATGAATTAATAAAAAGAGTTACTGAGATTATCGATATTTGTCTGATGGAAAAACCACCAGAATATAATCTAGCTTGTGCTAGCTGCAAATTTGTTACTTCTTTAAAAAAAGAAAAATATATTTAAATTACTGAATATCAAGGACTGTTGCGGGATCTAAACGTGTTTGAAACCAATTAAGCCTAACATCTAAATGTGCTCCTGTTGATCTTCCTGTTGATCCAACAGTCCCTATAACATCTCCCTGTTTAACTTTTTGACCTTTTTTAACCATCAATGTTTTCATGTGCATATATAACGTTGAAATACCATGCCCATGATCAAATATTAAAGTGCCACCTGTATAAAATAGATCTGGTTCTGCTAAAGTTACAACTCCATCTAACATGGCTTTAATTTCTGTTCCTTCTTCAGCAGCAAAATCTATGCCGTAATGAGGCCATTTTGGTTTTCCATTTAAAATTCTTTGACTTCCATAAACGCCAGTGACGATTGCGTTTTCTAATGGATTAATAAATTTATTTTTAAAAAAAGTTAAATTGCTATCAGTGGCTCTAGCTTCTCCTATCCATTTATTTTCTCTTTTAATTCTTTCGTAGACTTCTTCGGGAGGGGTTACTTTCTTTTCTTCAAGCCCATCTATTCTTTGAATTTTATATTCTCTCTTAAAAACTTTTTTTACAATTTTTTTTTCATTTATTGTTATTACGACATCATTTTTTCTATCTCTGCCTAATCCAAAAGCAAAGTATCCGTCAGATGTAACTTTTACTTTTTTTTTATCAATAAAAACCTCAGAACCTGATTCAGTTTTTCCAAGAATAAATGAACCTTGAATGAACTTGCCATCAAATATTACAGCAAA
>CACLLG010000045.1 GCA_902607735.1 uncultured Pelagibacteraceae bacterium
ATGCTCTAAAACAAATTGAAAACATTAACAAGATTGTATTGGATAAAAAAAAATTTCCCTTGGTTTTAGGTGGAGAACATTCTTTAACTCCTGGAGCAATTAGACCTTTTATAAAAAAATTTGGTAAAATATGCTTATTACACTTTGATGCGCATGCTGATCTAAGGAATAGTTATAATGGAAATAAGTTTTCGCATGCCTCAGCTATTAGAAGATGTTTGGATAATCATGATGTTAGTGTAGTATCTTTTGGTATAAGAAATATCTCCTCAAATGAGATTGGTTTTTTAAATAAAAATAAAAAAAGAATAAATATTTTCTGGGCAAAAGATAAATCTAAATGGAATATAAACAAATTTAGAAAAATTATAAAAAATAAAAAAATATATCTATCTTTTGATGTAGATGGTTTTGATTCAAGTTTAATGCCTGCAACAGGTACGCCAGAGCCTGGTGGTTTATTTTGGGACGAAACAATAAAGATCATAAAAATTGCAGCGCAATCCGCCGAAATTGTTGGAGCTGATATAAATGAACTCTCGCCAATAAAAGGATTTGATTCGTATAATTTTTTAACCGCTAAGCTTGCATATAAAATAATAGCTTATTCTTTTGAATTTAAAAAAAAATCTAAATATTAAGTAAATCTTTTGTTTGCCAATTAATAATTACCATAGCACCATTTGTCTTAGGGCATCTATCAAATTTAACATTAGCTTTCATTCTCTCCAAAAGAGTTTTACCAATAAAAGTTCCAAGCCCTAATCCAGATTTAGAACTAATAATTTTATTTTTTGAACGTATATAAGGCTCACCTAGTACACTTATAATATCTTCTGGAAACCCCGGTCCATCATCACATACTTTTACTTCAGTAATTTTATTATTACTTTCCAAAGTAATATCAACTAATGACTTGCTGTATTTAACAGCATTACCTATAAAATTTCTCAATCCATAAGTTATTTCTAAAGATCTTTCAATTTGTGGATTAAGTTCATTTTTTTCTACAAGCAATGATAATTTTTTTTCCGAAATTTCTGTAAATGATCTTACAATTTCATTAAGCAATTCTTCTATTTTTGTATCAGATAAAAAAGTATCTTCTTTGAATTGATCCTTAGAAAGATTTCTTAAAATATCTGAACATCTTTTTGTTTGTGATAAAAGTAGATCAATATCTTTTTCATATTTTGAGTTACTTCCAATCTCTTTTTCTAATTCTCGAGCTATGACTGTTATGGTCGACAAGGGTGTTCCTAACGAATGTGCCGCAGCAGCAGCTTGTAAACCGATGGATTCTAGCTCGTGCTCCTTTGCCAAGATTAACTCTAATTTATTTAAAGCTTCTGTTCGTTTTCTAGATTCAATACCAAACCTAACTCCAAAATAAGTTAAAAAGATTAACGTTATTATTATAGCTATCGGCAAGGCATACAAATACGTATCTGGTACATGAAAATGCAATTCACCATAATGTGGCAAAGGTAAATTGTAAATTGTTAAAACTATTAAAATTATTATCGTAATAATGGACAAATTTATTGTACTTCTTAAAGTTAAAAAAGTTGAAGCTACAATCGCTGGAACGATTAATAAAATTGTAAAAGGATTCGTTATACCTCCCGTCAAATATAATAATACAGATAATTGAATAAGATCGTAAAATAAATAAAATGTTGAAGTAAAATTATTTAGTTGATTTTTTTCAAATTTAAATTGTAAATATAAATTAGTTAAAATACCAATGAATATAATCAGAGAACAGTAAAGAAAAGGAAGTTCAAATTTAAAAATAAAATAAACAATACTTATTGTTAAGTACTGTCCTACTAAAGCTATCCATCTTAAAATAACTAAAGTTTTTTTATCTAATTGAATATTATCTTTTGATGTAAAAAACTCTGAAAATTTCATTCAGAAATTATATATCCAAATTAGAAACTTCTAAAGCGCGACTGATTATAAAATCTTTTCTTGGAGCAACTTCGTCGCCCATTAACACTTGAATTAAATCTTGGTCTTTTTTTGATTTTGCCTTTGTATTATTTGAATATCTTACCTGTAACAATGTGCGTTCTTCAGGATTCAAAGTAGTCTGCCATAGTTCCTGAGGATTCATTTCGCCCAAACCTTTAAATCTTTGAATATTAACTTTACTTTTTTCTTTTTCCATAAATTTGTTAAATTCCTTAGTATTTTTTTTGATTGAACTTTTATTTTTTTCTGATGATTTAATTAAAAAATTTTCTAACTCTTTTTCATCCTTTATGTAATAATTCTTAGATCCCTTAGTAATTTTATAAAGTGGAGGTTGAGCTAAATAAATATGATTTTTTTCTATAAGTTCATTAAACGGATGATTATTAAATAAAGTTAGTAAAAGCGTTCTAATATGAGATCCATCCACATCAGCATCTGTCATAATAATAATTTTTTCATATCTTAAATTTTCAATATCAAAATCTTTAGATCCCGTTCCTAAAGCATTAATTAGGGTAACTATTTCGTTGGAAGACATCATTTTTGAAAAAGCTTTCGTCTGCAAATCTTGCCCATTTCCATTTCTGATTTTGGAACCATTGGTGTCTATATAGGTATTAAGTATTTTTCCTCTTAAAGGTAGCACAGCTTGAAACTCTCTATTTCTTCCTTGTTTGGCTGATCCTCCAGCAGAATCTCCCTCTACTATGAATAATTCGGTTCCTTCTGCCTTGCCAATCTGGCAATCCGCAAGTTTACCAGGAAGGCCTGAAAGTTCTAAAGATCCCTTCCTTCTAACACCTTCTCGAGCTTTTCGAGCAACATCTCTTGCGACAGCGGCCTGAACTATTTTCAATAGAATTACTTTTTTAATTCCAGGATTTTGATCAAACCAAGTTGATAGTTTATCGTTTACTATGGATTCAACGATAAATCTTACCTCGGATGAAACTAGCTTGTCCTTCGTTTGCGATGAAAATTTGGGATCAGGTATCTTTATTGATAAAACACCAGTTAAGCCTTCCCTAGTATCATCACCTGTTAACGTAATTTTATTCTTTTTTAAAAGGTTCCCATCTACTGCATATTTATTAATCACTCTTGTAA
>CACLLG010000046.1 GCA_902607735.1 uncultured Pelagibacteraceae bacterium
AAATCAAAGTACTTATACACTTTTTGGCGCAGAAGTAAGGTATTACGCATTTGATGTTCTTTGGAGACTCCCTCCTTTACTTGGATGGTTACCTATTTGGGTAAATGACTCTTTATTTTTCTTATTGAATGAATGGATGCCAATGGAGTTTTGGAATGATGCTACTCGAGAATACAAAACTCGACCTTTAGTTTTACAAATAACAAGAACCATAACTGCATTTATGACATTTCTTATTGAATTTATTAGAGAAATTTTATTAGGCGGCAAAGAGACAGTTGTCGCATTTACAAGTTGGGATTTCGTAAGCACATACCGCTGGGCAAAATTACCAGGCTTGCCATGGACAATCGTTGCAGCGGGTGCAGCAATATTAGGTTACAAACTGAGTGGTAAGGGTCTAGCTATATTTGCTGGTTTAGTCATGATTTATATTTCTGTATTTGGTCAATGGAAACCTTCAATGCAAACGCTCTCTTTTATATTAGTAGCAGCACCACTTTCTTTCGCTTTTGGTTTGAGTCTAGGCATTTGGGCTTACAAGAGTAAACGAGTTGAAAAAGCTTTATATCCAATACTTCTAACTATGCAGACGATGCCTCAATATGCTGTTCTAGTTCCTGCAATGGTTCTGTTTGGCATTGGAGATCATGCTGCAGTTATTATCACAATGGTTGTTGCTATTCCGCCAATGATATTATTAACTTTGCTAGGTCTTAGAGCAGTGCCCCCCGAAGTTATTGAAGCTGGTAAAATGAGTGGGTGTAATAACTGGCAACTTATGACTCAAGTATTAGTTCCAACTGCAAGAAGAGATATTTTAATTGGTGTGAACCAGGTCATAATGGTGTGTTTTTCTATGGCGGTTATTGCAGCTTTTATAGGTGCTAAAGGATTAGGATGGAATTTATTGTTAGCCTTAAATCAACTAAATATTGGATTAGCATTAGAAGCCGGTTTGTGTATTAGTTTGATTGCAATCTTGTTAGATAAAATGTCTTTAGCTTGGGCAAATAAACAAGAAGATTATTTTGGTAACTTAACGTTTTTTCAACGTTATAAAAATTCATTGTTTTTTGCTGGCGCACTATTGATTGGAATTATACTTTCTTATGCTGGATCTTTTTATTTCAAAGAGGGTTATAATTATTTATCTGAGGTTCCACATAACAAAGGAATATCAACCGCAGATTTCTGGAACAAGGGTGTTGACTGGATTTTTGATACGTTCTTCGTATATATAAAAGCATTTAATACATGGCTAATTGTAGAAGTGCTTCAGCCAATGAGAGCTTTGTATCTAAGAATGCCAGCGGTTGCTACTTTAGTATTAGTTGTTGGAGCAGGATATATAATTGGTGGAATTCGTTCAGCTATTACAGTGGGTGGATTAGCATTATTTATAGCACTAAGTCCATGGTGGGATAGAGCTTTAGTCACAACATACATGGCAACTTTTGGAGTTATTATATCGTGCACAATTGGATTAACTGTTGGAACTTTATGTCAACAAAATAAATATACCACAAAATTTATGTTGGCAGTTTGTGATATTTTTCAAACGTTTCCTTCGTTTGTATACTTAATTCCAGTAATGATGCTTTTTGGAGTTACAGATACATCAGTATTAATTGCAGTAATTGTTTACGCAACTATACCTGCAACAAGGTACACGATTGAGGGATTAAGAAGTGTTCCAGCTGCGATGCATGATGCTGCCTCAATGTCTGGTGTAACGAAATTTCAAAGATTAATAAATATAGAATTTCCAATAGCGTTTCCTCATATGATGCTTGGCGTAAATCAAACAATAGTATTTGCTCTGTTTATGGTAATAATTGGGGCATTTATTGGAACAGAAGATTTAGGACAATATATTCTAAAAGCTTTATCTGATAAGGCGGGCGGGGGCAAAGGATTAATACTTGGTATTTGTGTCGCTTTCATAGCTCTTATATTTGATAATTTAATTAGAACTTGGGTAGATAAAAGAAAAAAACATCTTGGCATAGCTTAAAATTACAAATCGATCGGTAAATGAATATTAAAATTATAAATATTGCTGGATGGGTTTTATTTTTGATCTCTGCAATTGGTTTTATTATGTCTAGTCTTGGAAATTTTTGGGCTATGTTTGGAAGTATTTTCTTTTTTTTTGGCTGTGTAGTTTTTTTGATACCTTATTTTTTTGATTGATTTAAAAAAGTTTTTGAAGAATCATCCATGGCGGATGCCCACGGTGTATGGTGAATTGGTGCAACAGACCCAGTCACTGGGGATGAAAAAGATTTATTCCTATAAGTCATGATATCTTCTACTTTATGATGTTCCCATTCTTTAAAATGCTTTCTGATTAATTCAAAATCAATTTTTGGATAATCAGACAACCCATGAAGTTCTTTAGTATATTCAGTTTGAAAGTCTATCATTTGATCAGGATTTTCTAATTTTTCTTCCATAGCAACCCATTTATTTATATCTTTTTCTATTTCTGATTTACTAGGAATTTTAACCTTACCCATTATCACATCTCTTGCATACCAAGCCTGACAATCAAACATGTTAAAAGTATGAAATTGATCCTGCATACCCAAGTACAATAATTTATGATTATTTTCCCAAACCACACCTTTATACAATTTTGGTGGATATAGTCTGTTTCTAGTTTTTAGTTTAAGGTCTTCAGTTAAAAAAGGGAAATGATGAAGATAACCTGAACATAAAATTATTGCATCAGCCTCTTGTTTGTGACCATCTTTAAAGATTGCTTTATTTCCTTCTAGCCTGTCTAAATAATGGACTTCCTTCATTCCGTTAGGCCATTTAAAACCCATTGGGTTATTTCTATAACCTATAGTCACACTTTTTGCTCCATATTTATGACATTGAAGAGCAACATCTTCGGCTGAATAACTGCTTCCTAAAACAATAACATTTTTACCTCTGAATTCTTCTGCGTCTCTAAAATCATGCGAATGTAATATTCTTCCTGGAAAAGATTTCATTCCTGG
>CACLLG010000047.1 GCA_902607735.1 uncultured Pelagibacteraceae bacterium
GTCTTCGCGCAACTTCTTGGTAAGCTTGAATTATATTTCCTAAATCTTTTCTAAATCTATCTTTGTCTAATTTTTTTTCACTAACAACATCCCAGAGTCTACAAGTATCTGGACTTATTTCATCAGCTAAAATAATTTCTTTTTTTCCATCTATATTTGCTCTTCCAAATTCTAATTTGAAATCGACAAGTTTGATACCAACACCTCTAAACATACCTTGCATGAAGTCATTTATTCTTAAGCAATAATCTTTAATTAAATCGAGCTCTGTAGCTTTTGCCCAATTAAATTCAAGAATGTGTTCCTTTGCTACAAGAGGATCACCTAGCTCATCATTTTTATAACTATATTCAAGCAAAGGTTTTGATAATACAGTTCCGTCAGAAATTCCTAGTTTTTTGGTCAAAGAACCTGTTGCAATATTTCTAACAATAAATTCAACAGGAATAATTTCGACAAGCCTGACTAGTTGTTCCCTCATATTTAATCTTTTAATTAAATGAGTCTTTATTCCGATTTGATTAAGATTATTTAATATATGTTCAGAAATTCTATTATTTAGGACACCTTTGCCTTCAACTGTAGTTTTTTTTAAATTGTTATATGCTGTTGCATCATCTTTAAAATGTTGAATGGCAGTACCTTTTTCAGGACCTTCATAAAGGATTTTTGCTTTTCCTTCATAAAGTTTTTTTCCTTTGTTCATTTTATTTAAATACTCGTTTATATATTAGATTTATTCTTTTTATATGATAGTTAATATCAAACATTTTAGCTAAATCTTTATTAGAAATTTTTTTACTTATCAATGAGTCTTTCGATAAACTCTCGAAGAAAGATATATTTTTTTTCCAAGAGTTTTGTGCATTTTTCTGGACTAAAGCGTACGCCTTTTCTCTAGAAAAGCCATGTTTTGTTAATTCAATCATTACTCTTTGTGAAAATATTAATCCTTTTGTAATATCTAGATTCTTTAACATTTTTTTTGGATAAACATTCATATTTTTTAAAATATTTCCTAGTCTAACTAATGCAAAATCTAACGTGATGGTAGAATCTGGCCCAATATTTCGCTCAACACTAGAATGTGAAATGTCTCGCTCATGCCAAAGGGAAATATTTTCCAGCGCTGGCAATACGTAACTACGTACCATTCGTGCTAAACCAGTTAAGTTTTCACTTAATATTGGATTCTTTTTGTGAGGCATGGCTGAAGATCCTTTTTGTTTATTATCAAAAAATTCTTCAACTTCTTGAATTTCAGTTTTCTGCAGATTTCTCACTTCAGTAGCTATTCTTTCTATTGAGCCGGCGACAATTCCTAAAGTTGAGAAATAATGAGCATGTCTATCTCTGGGTATAATTTGTGTTGATATAGGTTCAACTCTTAGTTTGAATTTTTTTGCAACATAAGCTTCAACTCTAGGGTCAATGTTAGCAAACGTTCCAACAGCTCCAGAAATAGCACAAGTAGAAATTTCTTTAATTGCACTTTCCATTCTCTTTTTATTTCTCTTAAATTCTTCATAAAAACTTGTCAATTTTAAACCAAATGTTGTTGGTTCAGCATGAATGCCATGACTTCTACCTATACAAACAGTTTTTTTATATTTTAACGATTTATTTTTTAATACTTTTAATATTTCATCAATATCTTTAAGAATAATTTCACCAGATTGAATTAATTGAATATTAAAGCAAGTATCAAGTACATCTGATGAAGTCATTCCTTTATGAAGAAATCTTCCTTCTTGACCAACTTTTTCAGTAATAGAAGTTAAAAAAGCAATGACATCGTGGTGTACTTTTTTTTCAATTTTATGAATTCTATCGACATTTATTACAGCTTTACTTTTGACTTTCGCAGCAACACCCTTGGGTATAATTTTTAGATTTTCCATTGCCTGAGCAGCAGCAATTTCTATGTCTAACCAAATTTTGTATTTATTTTTTTCTTCCCAAATTTTTTTGGTTTCTTTTCTAGAATATCTTTCAATCATAATTGATAAGGAGGTTGTTCATAATTTTTTTTTGATTTAGTAAATATTTCAAATCCATCATTTGTTACGCCAACAGTATGTTCAAATTGTGCTGATAGTGTTTTATCTTTTGTAACAGCTGTCCAACCATCTTTTAATAATTTGGTATTATATATACCTTCATTTATCATTGGCTCGACAGTAAATATCATTCCTGTTTTTAATTGGATACCATCACCTTTAGTACCGTAGTGTAATATATTTGGAGGCTCATGAAATTTTTTACCTATTCCATGTCCACAAAAATCTCTAACAACAGAGAATCCTTTTTTTTCTACGTAAGTTTGTATTGTTTCTCCTATATCTCCTATATTAACTCCATTTTTTATTATTGAGATAGCTTTCATCATTGCATTGTACGTTGCAGAAACTAGATTTTTACTTTTTACAGAAACATCTCCAACAAAAAACATTCTACTGGTATCTCCATGCCAACCATTAACAATTGAAGTAACATCAATATTAACTATATCTCCGTCACTTAAATATTTTTCCGAAGGTATACCGTGACAAACCACATGATTAACAGAGGTGCAGCATGATTTTGGAAAACCTCTATAATAAAGAGGTGCAGAATATCCACCATTGTCTTTTATAAATTCGTAACAAATTTTATCCAATTTA
>CACLLG010000048.1 GCA_902607735.1 uncultured Pelagibacteraceae bacterium
ATAAAAAGTAACATTTATTTTGACAATTATTCCATATTAGAGTATATAATTGTTCAATAATTGAACATATTCTGATATTAATAATGCTCACAATTTGTACAGTATGAAAGAAGAAGATCATTTCGAAGTTTTAAGGAAAATTCAAAAAAAACCTGAGGCTTCACAAAGACAATTGGCTCAAGAGCTCGGTTTTAGTTTAGGAAAATTGAATTATTGTTTAAAAGCTCTTCAAAAAAAAGGTTTAGTTAAGTTAGAAAATTTTCAAAAAAAAACAAATAAAATTAGATACTTGCAATACATTATAACTCCCAAAGGAATTTTATACAGAACTAAACTTACGATAAATTTTATGAAGCGTAAAATGGAAGAGTACGACGAACTCAGAAAGGAACTAAAGAAATAATCTTATGTGGGTTGTTGCAAAAATTAAGAGAAAAGAGATAGGTATTTTTAAAGAAAGTTTTATTAAAAATGCAGGCAAAGATATTAAGTTTTATTGTCCAAAAATTCAATATCATCATTATTTTGGTAATAAATTAAAAATAACTGAAAAATTTGTATTGGAAAATTACATTTTTTGTTATCATTCTAATTTTGGACAATCGAATTTCATAAATAGTTTAAAATTTTTAAAAGGTCTTAAGTATTTTTTAAACGGGTCTCATCAAAATCAAAATGAAATAGTAAAATTTATAAAGTATTGTAAATCTTTTGAAAACAATAAAGGTTATCTTACACAAAGTTTTTTTAAAAATATAATAACGAAAAAAGCAAAATTTATATCTGGTCCATTTACTAATATGATGTTTGAAATTCTTGAAAAGAAAAAAAATAATTTAAAAGTTATAGTTGGAAATGTTGTTACGACGATATCTAATAAAACTAATTATTTATATTGTCCTACTTAAAGTATTAGATTTATATATGTTATTAAAGACTTTTAAAATTCTCAAAGTCAAAGTGCGGAGCTATGAATAAAATAATCAAATTAAATTTCAACGATCATAGAAAAGTTTTAATTGAGACCTTTTCAAAATTGGAAGACAAGATTTTTTCTGTAGCAGATTTAGTAAGCCGTGCTTTAAAAAATAAAAATTTAATTATGTGGTGTGGTAATGGTGGTAGCGCTTCAGATAGTATGCATTTGTCAGCAGAACTCGTTGGAAGGTTTAATAAAAATAGAAAGGCTTTAAATTCAATTTCTCTATCTTCAAATGCCTCAACTTTAACATGTATTTCAAATGATTTTGGGTACAAAAATGTATTTTCACGTCAAGTCAAAGGCCTCGGAAAAAAAGGCGATATTTTAATTGCAATATCTACTTCGGGAAATAGTGAAAATATAGTGCGTGCTTTAGTTCAAGCCAAAAAAATTGGTATTAAAACAATCGCTCTTTTGGGAAAAAATGGCGGGAAATGTAAAGGCTTAGCCCAAATAGATTTAGTAGTTCCATCTCAATCAACCGCAAGAATTCAAGAAATGCATATACTAATAGGACATACTATTTGTGAATTAATTGAAAAAAGACTTAAATTATAGAAATGAAGAATTCTATTATTTTATAAATTATTGATCAGATGCAAGAAAAGAAAATATTTTTAATAGCCGAAATAGGCATTAATCACAATGGTGATATAAATATTGCAAAAAAGTTGATTGATCTTGCAAGTGAGGCCGGATTTGATGCGGTTAAGTTTCAAAAAAGAACAGTGAATAAAGTTTATTCAGAAAAATATTTAAAACTGTATAGAGAAAGTCCTTGGGGAAACACTCAAAAAGCACAGAAGGAAGGTTTAGAATTAGGAGAATCAGAATATCAAGAAATTGATAAATATTGCAAAGCAAAAAAAATAATTTGGTTTGCTTCTTCTTGGGACCTTGATTCACAAATTTTTTTAAGAAAATTTGATTTAAAATTAAATAAAATTGCCTCCCCAATGCTAGGAAATTTACCCTTAATTAAAATGGTTGCAGATGAGAAAAAAAAAACATTTATTTCTACTGGAATGTCGTCTTTAGAAGAAATTGATAAGGTCGTGAATATTTTTTTACAAAAAAATTGTCCATTTGAATTAATGCACTGCAATAGTACTTATCCTTTACCAGATGATGAAGCAAATATTTCCTGCATACTTACATTAAAAGAGAGATACAATTGCGAAGTCGGCTACTCTGGACACGAAAGCAGTCTTATTGTGGTTTCTACAATTGCTACTGCACTTGGAGCCACATCAATAGAAAGGCATATTACTTTAGATAGAACAATGTATGGAACCGATCAAGCAGCATCTATTCAAGCAAATTCATTAAAAAACTTTGTCAGCACAATCAGAAAGGTCCATAAAATTTTGGGAGATGGGAGAAAAAAGATTTCAGATAAAGAAATGACTGCAAGAAAAAAATTAAGGGTAGATATAAAATAGAGATTTTTTAATTTTATTACCTAAAAATCAGAATATTTAATCATCGAATGTTTTTTTTAAAAGAAGTTTCTAAAGGATTAAAAAAAAATAATATTATTTTTATTGAAACTTTTCTAGATGCAATTTCAAA
>CACLLG010000049.1 GCA_902607735.1 uncultured Pelagibacteraceae bacterium
AACTGATGATAGCGGTAATGTAATTGCTTGGTCTTCTGCTGGATCTAAGGGATTTAAAGGATCAAGAAAATCTACACCATATGCTGCTCAAATAGCTGCGGATACTGCCGCAACAAAAGCTCAAGAACATGGTCTAAAGACCCTTACAGTCAGATTAAAGGGCCCAGGATCAGGAAGAGAAACAGCATTAAGAGCTTTACAGTCTCGAGGATTTAAAATTCTTTCTATAAAAGATGTTACTCCTATGGCACACAATGGTTCGAGACCACCAAAAAAGAGAAGGGTATAAATAAAATGGAAAATGCAATTATAAATCATAATTGGAAAGATCTTATAAAACCAAATAAATTAAATGTTCAAAGTAGTGAAGACAAATCTTCAACTACAGTCGTAGCTGAACCTCTCGAAAAAGGATATGCTCTCACGATTGGCAATTCTTTAAGAAGAATTCTTCTTTCATCTATACAAGGATCAGCAATTACAGCTGTACAAATCGATGGAGTTTTGCATGAATTCTCATCTATAAAAGGAGTTAGGGAAGATGTTACTGATATAGTACTTAACGTTAAATCATTATCAATTCAAGTTATGTCAGAAGGAACAAAAAAATTGATATTAGATGCTAAAGGTCCTGGAGAAATAAAGGCAAAAGATATTCAAGAAAATCCTGATGTGAAGATTTTAAATCCAGATCTTGTTTTATGTCACTTAGATGAAAATACAAAATTCCATATGGAGTTAATTGCACAAAGAGGCAAAGGTTATAGGCCTGCAGAAAAAAATAAGACTGATGACTCACCTCTTGGTCTTATAGCAATAGATTCATTATTTTCCCCAGTAAAGAAAGTTTCTTATACGGTAGAAAATGCCAGAGAAGGTAAATCACTAGATTATGATAAATTAGTTATGCAAGTTGAAACCGACGGCTCATTACCAGCTGAAGATGCGGTAGCTTATGCGGCAAGAATATTTCAAGATCAATTATCACTATTTATTAATTTTGATGAGCCTACTGAAGTAGAGAAAAAACCGCAAACAACAGAATTGGAATTTAATAAAAATCTACTTAGAAAAGTTGATGAACTTGAGTTGTCGGTAAGATCTATGAATTGTCTTAAAAATGATAATATAATTTATATTGGGGATTTAGTACAAAAAACTGAGCCAGAAATGTTGAGAACCCCTAATTTTGGAAGAAAATCTCTTAATGAAATAAAAGAAGTTTTAAATGCAATGTCTCTATATTTAGGGATGGAAATACCAAATTGGCCACCTGAAAATATTGCTGAGTTATCAAAAAAATTAGAAGAAAATTAAAAGCTGAACAATGAGACATAAATTTGGTCAAAGAAAATTAAACAGAACTTCAGAGCATAGAAAAGCCTTATTTAAGAATATGTTAAATTCTTTAATTAGATATGAGCAATTAACAACTACCTTACCAAAAGCTAAGGAATTAAAACCTATAGTAGATAAAGCGATTACTTTAGGAAAAAAAAATACTTTACAGTCTAAAAAAAACTTATTTGCGGAACTTCAATCTAAAGCATCAGTAGATAAACTTTCAAAAATTTTATCACAACGATATGAAAAAAGAAAAGGTGGATATGTAAGAGTTATAAAAGCTGGTTTTAGATATGGTGATGATGCACCAATGGCTGTTATTGAACTTGTCGACAGAGATATACAAGCAAAGAAAATTGATGTGAAGAAAAAAACCGCAGAAAGTCCAAAAGAAGAATCTAAAACAGCGGAGACAAAAAAAAAGATTAAACCTAAGAAATAAATTATTTAAATAAATTTTATATTTTAATTTACTCCTGTTACATAAATAAATTTTTATGCAAAAAACTTTTAGGGTTGTAAAAGATCATATTAATTCACGACTTGATAGGTGGATTAGAAGAAATGTCTGCGCAATACCACAATCTTTGATTGAAAAAAATATAAGAAAAGGAAATATTAAAGTAAATAAAAAAAAGAAAAAGAGTTCATATAAACTTAAGGAATATGACCTGATAACTTTACATAATTTTAACTTTTCTCCTACTCAAAAAACTGGGCAAAATAATATTTACAATCCTACAAAAAAGGAATTATCTTCATCAAAAAGTTTTTATATCGAAAATAATGAAAATTTTGTGGTAATAAATAAACCGGCAGGTATAGCGGTTCAATCTGGAACAAAATCAAGGAGAAATATTATTGATATTTTACGCGGCACAAAGGAATTTTTAAATGCATCACCATATACAGTTCATAGAATTGATAAGGAAACTACTGGAATACTTTTAGTAGCAAAGAATAGAAAATATGCACAATTATTTACTTCATTATTTCGAATGAGAAAAATTCATAAAACTTATTTAGGAGTTGCTATTGGAGAGTTAGAAAATAGCAAGGGTACATATGAAGACATATTATTTTACTATGAAGGAAAGAAAAAAATTGAAACTAAGGCAAAAACACATTTTCAAGTGATTGATTCTAATAGCAATTGTTCACTACTGAAACTTATTCCAGAAACTGGAAGAAAGCACCAATTAAGAAAAC
>CACLLG010000050.1 GCA_902607735.1 uncultured Pelagibacteraceae bacterium
TAGCAAAATTGGTTTCATTCAAAGGCCCAAAAACATATCAAAAGATAATTCTAAAAGTGAAGATGCTTTGATACATGCTCTTAATAAAATATCTAAAAAAGTTGAAATTGATAATGTAGTTTTTTTACAACCGACATCACCATTTAGACCTAAAAAAATTATTGATAAAGCTCTTAATTACTTTTTTTCTTCTAATGCGGACTCGTTATTTTCATCTTCTTTATTTATAAATCATATCTGGCGAATTCATAAAAATACATTAAAACCAATCAATTATGATTTCAAAAATAGACAGATGGATCAAAACAAACATAACCAGATAAATGAAAATGGTTCATTTTATATTTTTAAGTATTTAAAATTTCAAAAATTTAAAAATCGTTTATTTGGAAAAATAATTAATTATAATATAGATCCTATTTATTCTTATCAAGTTGATGAAGCGCATCATCTTAAAATAATTGAGCTTTTAATAAAAAATATTAACCATTAATAAAATTAAAATTTCTACGGAATATATATTCAACACTCAATCCATTTATTTTGATTTAATTATTTAAAAATGATACAGTAAATTATGACGAAAGTTCTTTTTATCAATCCTAATAAGTGGGGAAGAGGAGTAACTCATATTTGGATAACTAGTCACGCTGGAATTTTAAAAAAAAATGGACATTCTGTAGATTTGTTTGATGCAACGTTTTATGCCAAAAACTGGTCAATCTTTGAAAATGATTACAATACAGGAAATAAACAATACAAACCCTCTCCATATCTCTCTCAAGTAAAATACTCGGAATCTGATGTTTATGTTGATTTAAAAAAAAAAATTAATACTTACAAGCCAGATATTATTTTTTGGTCAGCTATTTCTTCTCATATCCATGGAGAAGGTGAATATGTTAATATAGAAAATGGTTATGTATTATTAGAAAAAATAAAAGATATAAATGCTTATAAAATTACAGGAGGTATGCAAGCAACAGCTTCACCCGAAAATGTATTTAAAAAGCTTCCCAATATAGACATTCTTATAAGGGGTGAGTCAGAATTAGTTTTGCTTGAAATATGTAACAAAATTAGAGATAAGAATAATTTTTTTGACACGAGAGGGCTATCATTTAAAAAAAATAATACGATAATAAATAATAAGCCTCAGCCAATTATTTCTAATTTGGATTTAATTTCACCTTATGACTATTCTTTATTTGAAAAAAATACATTTCTTAGACCTTATAATGGAAAAGTAGTAAATGCTGTAGATTATGAAATGTCAAGAGGGTGTATTTATAGCTGCGCTTACTGCGTAGAAACAGTTATTCAAAAATATTATGGATTCAATGAGCGTACAAAATCGGGTGCAATCAAGAACTTTAAAAATTATTTAAGAAATAAATCGCCAAAAATAATATTTCAAGAAATGGAGGAACTTCATAAAAAATATAATATTGAACTTTTTAGAATGCAGGATACTAATTTTTTAACTATAGATAGAAAAACACTTATTGATTTGTCAGTTTTAATATCCAATTCCAATTTTGATATTAAGTTATATATAGAGACGCGACCTGAGGGTATAAATGAAAAAACAATTAATTTATTAAAAAATTTAAAAGTAGATGGCATTGGAATGGGTATAGAGCTTGCTTCTGAAAATTTCAGAGAAGGTGAATTGAATAGATTTGCAGATCAAGACAAAATTATTGAAGCTTTTAGGCTACTCAAAGTTCATAAAATTAAAAGAACCGCGTATAATGTAATAGGTTTTCCCAATCAAAAAGAGGACTCGATCATATCAACAATAGAATTTAATAAATTATTAAAACCAGATAATATAACGGTAGCATTCTATTCGCCATATCAAGGTACTGATAGTCAAATTAATGGGATTAAAGCAGGCATATTTGAAGACTTTGAGTCTAATGTTGATTCTCAATTGAGGTCTGTAAGTAAGGATAAAGAACTTTCTAAGAATAAATTAGAATATTATAAAAGCAATTTTGTGGAACTAGTCGCAAACTAAATGAAATTCAATGATATTGTTTTAGGAACTTATTCTCTAAGTGGAGCATTTGGAGAGATTGATGATAAATTAATAAATGAAACAATCGAATATGCAGTAGAATCAGGTTTTACCGAATTCGATATGGCACCAAGTTATGGTAAAGGCAGAATAGAAGTTTTTTTTTCAAATTTTATAAAAAAGCATAATCTAAAACTAATATTAAATACTAAATGCGGAAATAATGATCAACAAATTAAATCATTTAAAAAAAAGGACTTGCATGATTCTGTTTCAAAATCTTTTGATTTACTAGGAAATATCAACACATTGTTTTTACATAACCCAAGAAGGGAAATAGATAATAGAGAAATAATATTGAATACAATGAATTCTTTTAAAGAATTATTTAATATAAAAAAAATTGGAATTTCTTTTGCAAGAAATTATTATTTTGAAAAAAAGTTTGTTGATAA
>CACLLG010000051.1 GCA_902607735.1 uncultured Pelagibacteraceae bacterium
TAAGATCTGAAAGAATAAATAGGGACAATTCATCAGCGCAGATCTAATCTCATCATTTGTTGTGTTAGGTTTTTGTCAGTAGACTCTGCAAACAAAAACTGCGAATATTATGCCAGGATATATATTAAAATTTAAGAAAGGGGATATTTATGAAGCGATTATTTGCTACACGAGGACAAATTATTGTAAGGATTTTGATGGCCTTTTGCATGGTAAATTTTTTATTATCATGGCTTGGAATAAATTTAATACCATTTTTGCCACCGGATCGTTTTGACATTTCTAGGTTTGCATCTATGGTTATTTTTATAATAGGCGGAGCTTTATTATTCGTTGTAGATAAATCAAGAAAAAAATAAAAAAAATCCCAGCAGCTTTCACCGCTGGGATTTATAAAATTAAATTTTATCTTTGTTTTTTAGTCTTAAATTTACCGCCTTTAATTTCTTTTTCTAAGAAATTACCAACGTGTTCTCCAACGTCTGTAAATACGACTCCTGTTGCTCCTTCGTAATCAATCGCTTTACCTTTAGCTAAAAGATCTAGAGCTTTTTTAAGCTCACCAGGATAAATTTTCTTTCCTGGGCCATTAGCTACAGCCATTACGTTTTTAGCAATTGAATCACGATCAGCTGAACCACCCGCTTGCATCGCAAGCACGATTAAAGCTGCAGCATCGTAAGACTCTCCAGTATATGGACCAGATGGATCAATTCCAGCTTTTCCAGCTACTTTTGCAAATACTCCTGCGCCTTTACCTGTTGAACCTGGCAAAGAACCAAAAGATTTATTTAAGCTTTTACCAAAAGCATCTGTAAGAGAATCACCAATCATACCATCTGATAATATAAATGTATCAAAGGCACCAGAATCTAAAGATCCTTGAATAATTCCTTTACCACCTTGGTCAAGGTAACCAATTACAGCGACTGCGTCTCCGCCTGCTGAAGCCAGAGTTCCAACTTCAGAACTATAATCAGCTTTACCATCTTCGTGAGCTGCAGAAGTTGTAACTTTAATTCCATGAGCCTTAACTGCGGCTGCATAAACATCAGCTAAACCTTTACCATAATCATTGTTAGTATATGTAATCGCAACACTTTTAATTCCTCTGTCTTTAGTAATGTCAGCAAGAATTTGTCCACCACGAGCATCCGATGGAGCCGTACGGAAGAACAAACCTTTATCATCCAAAGTTGTTAAACCTGGAGACGTAGCTGAAGGTGATATCATTACTACACCGTTGGGAACCGCAACATTAGTTGCAATTGCTCCAGTAACACCAGAACAGTCAGCACCCATAATTGCAGCAACACCCTGAGCAACTAAACCTTCGGCTGCAGTTGTTGCAGCTGCTGAGTCAACACAAGTTGAGTCACCCTCAATAACAGTAATTTTTTCTCCTCCTAAAAGCGATCCAGAATCAGAAGCTTCTTGAAAAGCAAGTTTAGCAGAATCTCTCATTGCAGGAGTTAAGGACTCTATCGGTCCCGTAAATCCCAAGATGATTCCCATTTTGATTTCTGCAAATGTGCTTGTCGATATTAGAGACAAAGACATAATTGCAGCAATAAATAGTTTTTTCATATTTTCCCTCATAATAATATTATTAATTAATAGGAGTATTTACTTTTAAAACTATTTTTTCAATGGGAAAATTTCTTTTATTTATCTCATTGATTCAAGCATCAACCCATTGTAAATGGATCTGACATTGGTTTTTCTGATGTATTAAACCAGGTGGTCTTTATTCTAGTATAATCTTTAATAGATTCGATCCCCGCTTCTTTGCCATACCCACTATCTTTCATTCCACCAAATGGAGCTGAAGGTGATATTAATCGATAGGTATTTACAAATGTGATTCCTGCTCGTATTGCTTTAGAAACTCTTAATCCTCTACCTAAATCTTTTGTATAAACACCTGAGGATAAACCATACTGATTGTCATTCATTTTGTTAACCACTTCTTCTTCTGTTTCAAATTTCATTACTGATAATACAGGGCCAAAAAGTTCATTTTCCGCGGTTGGAAGATTATGATTTTCACATTCTATTATTGTAGCGGGAAAATAGTATCCTTTATTTGATAAACTATGTCTCTTTCCTCCACATTTTACTTTTCCTCCTTGATCGACTGTAAGTTTTATATTTTTTTCTATTATTTCTAGTTGTTTTAAACTACTTAATGGACCCATTTGAGTATCAGAGTCCATTGGATTACCCAGTTTTATTTTGTTTGCACGATTAACTAATTTATCTAAAAAATTATTATAAATATTTTTTTGTAAATATAATCTAGATCCTGCAATACAACTTTGAC
>CACLLG010000052.1 GCA_902607735.1 uncultured Pelagibacteraceae bacterium
TATAATGGAATCTGTCCATTAATTTTCTATTTGTTTTTTTATTTAAGATACCTGTAATCTTTTTGGGAGGATCAGCAGTTTTTACACAATTAGCTATGCATTCTGTGTCATCAATTAAATCATCATGTTCTTTTTCCTGGCGATCAAATTTTGCCCAATAAACAGGCTTATCTTCTCTAGAATAAAAACCAATAAGATTTTTAAGATCATCAATATATTCTTTATTATCTTTATTTTTTGCAGCTTCCAGTTTATTTAATAAGTCTTCATCTTTTTTTTCTCTAGGTGTTTTTACATTATATTGAGGTTTCTTTTCTTTACTTATAGAAAAAAAAGGTATTTCTTTGTTGTATTTCTCTTTTTTAGTTAACAAAAATTCTCTAAGTTTGAATGTAGAAATGCAATCCTCTTTATTGTAATTAATAATGTCTTGTTTAAAATTATTATTTTGAGTTTCTAACCACTGATCATATAACACAACGCTTTCACTGGCACTTTTAATATTAGCCTTTCTTGTTCCATCATAAAATTTTTCAATTGTTTTTAATGAATTATCTTTTTCGGAAGTTAACATACATTGATCAACAACTCTAAAAAGATCGACAAATTTTTCTAATCGTAATAGTTGATCCACAAAATGTAATCCATCTGGATAAATAGTGGAAAAATCGTTGGATAAATTTTTTAACGCAGTTTTTTCATATACATTATAATGGTAGAGATAAGCATCTGGATTTTTTTCAAAATGTTTTCGTAAGTACTCTATTAATTTTTTGAAATTTTCTCTTTCATAATCCACATCTAATTCTTTGGCCCAAAAATATTTAAATTCCATTTTTTCTCCGGTACTTAAATACAGTCCATGTAAATATTCAAAGCCACGTTCGCGAAAGAATGGGTAGCCCTCTATATCAAAAAATATATCAGCAGGATGGGGCTTAGGTAGTTTATAAAAACCTTTGCCGGGCTCCGTATCAATAAATTTATGCTGAATTTCGTTTGTTTTCTTTCTATTTTGAATTAGATTAGCTGTAATTTTTAATGTAGATAAAGTTCTCGGATTAATTTTTAAGTCAATTTTATTTAAATTAATTTCGGCCAATTTTTTTGTTGTTATAATCTTTTCCTTTTTAAATTTTTCAATTTGAGTACGTCTAATTTTTGCAACTTGATTGATATAGTCGTCGTCTTTCCATTGTTTTTCACACTCGTCTATCCAGTGGCAGATTTTACAATGATCACATTTTTCTGGATAAATATTTTCATTTTTATAATTATCTACAAAGTTTTTAAAAATTTCTTTAATGTGAATAAAATAGTTAATAAATTCATTTACTTTGTAAGTGTGTGTTTTGTCGTTTCCAGCAATTAAATGCATTTCTTTTGGCAAGGATCCTTGTATTTTTCCCAACATTTCTGAATAAGCTGTAACCTGCAACACATGTAGCGGTTTTGGATTTCTAGCTATCTTAGTATCATAAACTTCATAACCCCATGACCCTAAATCAGATTTTGTATTTACCTTGATTAGAAAATCTGCATATCCTGTAAATTTACCGTCATTATCCATAAAAAAGGCTTGGTTAATCATCTCTTTACCTTCCTTAATAGCGGCTACAGTTTCTCTGAATTGTTCTTTCCTGGTCTTATTTTTATTATTAATAATTTTATAATTACGATATTTTTTTTTGAATAAATTTAAATATTTTCTTTCATGCTGTTCACCTTTTTCTATTATAAGTTTCAGGTCTTCTTTGGGAGTTGTTTTTTTTAGATCTTTACCTTTTTCTTCTTTCTTAATAAACAATATGTCGTTTTTTGTTAAATATTTGCACTGAGTAAAATTTTTAAGATCTGTAGGTGATGTAGAAATTATTTTTTTATTTTTATCGAGAAACTGCATTTCAACTTACCTTGACTATTAGTTTTGTCTATAGTATAAGGGAATCACTAAATTGATACTACTTGTTTAGATGTTGAAAGTTTAGTCCTTGTCTTTAAAGTTAATCCAATCATCTAAACATATACAGTAAACAAGCAGTTTATTTAGGTTATATTATGGATTATTTGATAATTGGTATTGGTGTCGTTTTAATAGCTTTAACCTTTTTGATTTATCAAAAAGTGAGTAAAAAAAGGGATTTAGAAACCAATTATAATGAGACTTTAGGTAATATTTTTAAACAATTGGGAGCTATCGAAAAAGTTCAGAAAG
>CACLLG010000053.1 GCA_902607735.1 uncultured Pelagibacteraceae bacterium
GAATTTTTATTTAAATTGTTGTATTTTCCCCAACAAGATTTTCCTGCATGCCATGCGACTTGATTATCTAGGACCAATCTATAAATTTTTCCTTGTTGGTTGATAAGAAAATGACTGCTTACCTTGGATCTAAAATTGCATAATCTTATAATAGATTCTCGCTCAGATTGCATTCCAGTATAATGGATTATTAAAAATTTTATCGAACTGTTTGATCTCTTTTTTTTGGTAAAATTTGGTGAATATAGCTTCTTAATTTTCATCTTGTTAAATTTTCACGAAAACTTTATAAATACAACTAAATGTTGTCATAATTTATCTATTTACTGTTACTAGATAATATATATAGCATGAGGATTGAAGAACATATGTTTAAAAAAAATTTATATATTCTGATTATCTCAATATTCCTTCAACTAAATATAGCAAATGCTGGAACCGAAGGTAGTGAAGAATTAAGTAAAGCTAAGTCTAAAGATACTGCCGAAGAGTGTTTTGAGGGAGTTAGTAGAACAATGTTTAAATTTAATCATGCTTTAGATAAAGCTATTTTTAAACCCGTTGCAAAAGGTTATAGAGCTTTACCAGTTCCAATACGGAAAGGAACTGGAAATGTAGTTGATAATCTGCGTTCTTTATTAACTTTTTCAAACAATGTTTTGCAAGGAGACTTTGGTAGAGCAGGAAATACAGCAGCACGTTTTGGAATTAATACGACTGCAGGAATTTTAGGAATTTTTGATCCGGCTACTAAATTAGGATTCGAAGATCAAGGAAAAGAAGATTTTGGTCAAACATTGGGTGCCTGGGGTGCAGACAGTGGATGTTACTTTGTTCTCCCAATCTTGGGTCCAACAACTGCGAGAGATGCAATAGGTTTGGTTGGAAATGCATTCATAGACCCAGTTTACCAGATCACACATAACACTGAAATAGATAATGGAATTATAGGTAACAGTAATTATTCTGAACACAACTACTATTATTATAGGGGAACAAGTGCAGTAGATTTCAGAGCAAAAAATATTGAGTCATTTGAAAGTCTTGAAGAAAAATTCCATAGATCTTTATGCTTCATTAAAAAGTTTATATTTACAAAATAGAAGTAAAAAAATAGCAAATTCAAGTTCTACTGTTGAAACCCAAGATGATAGCGATTGGGAAGAGATAGAAAATTAATTTAAAAGAAAAACTGTATGAAAAAAAAATTTTTCATTATTATTTTTCTTATTTTTTCATTCAGCCAAAACAGTTATGGGTATAGCAGTGATCCCAAACAATTTATTACTGAAATAGTCGATGAAGCAAAAAAAGTTCTTATTGATTCAAACACAAAAGAATTCAAAACTAAAAAACTTTCAGAAATGGCTCTAAAAACCGTCGATATTAAAGGCGTAGCGTATTATTCAATAGGCAAATACAGAAAAAGTTTGAACGATGAGCAAATGAAACAATATCTGTCACTTTTCGAAAAGTATTTTTTAAAAAGTTTTACTTCTAGATTAACAGATTATTCAGATCCAAAAATTGATGTTCTTTCAACAGAAGTCCTAAATCCTAAATACACAATAGTTAAAAGTGTTCTGCTTGCTACGGACAAAAAACCAGCAGTTAATATTGAATGGAGGGTTTATACAAAAAACCCTGATAAACCCTTAATAAGAGATTTAATTATAGAAGGATTAAGTCTAGCAAGAACACAAAAGGAAGAATTTTCGTCTGTTATAGAATCTAACGATGGAGATGTTACAAAATTGTTTGTCACTTTAAATGAGTTTATAGCTAAATAATTTGTTAAGCTAATTTTGTGGAAGAAAAATCTAGAATTTTAAAAAAATTGAATGATGATCGGTCAAGACCGGTTTCATTTAATGATTCATTTGGTGGAAGTGAAAATCAAATGAGATCTTTATTAAAAAATCTAGAAGATAAAAATTTCAAAGATATTAATTTAATTTTAAATAATGCTAGCCATGATTTAATAGAAAAAGATAAAATTAATATTCTATGGATGCATCACTTTGTTAATCAAAAAGAGGCTCAAAATTTAGGTTCAAAAGATTTTATTAATAAA
>CACLLG010000054.1 GCA_902607735.1 uncultured Pelagibacteraceae bacterium
TTTCTTTTGAAGCGCCAGGATGAGTTACAGCCCCCTTAAATGCTGGACCAACTGATTGAGAATATTTCCATAAAGTTCCAGAGGTATACTCTATTTTTCTTGGTTTCCATTTTTTCTTTCTTTTAGTTAATTCCTTACTGGATAAATTAACTTTTAAAGATCCTTTATCAGCATCTATCTCAATAATATCTCCATTTTTAATTAATCCTATTGGTCCGCCAACTGCTGCTTCTGGACCAACATGCCCAATAGAAAATCCGTGGGTTCCTCCAGAAAAACGCCCGTCAGTAATTAAAGCTACCTCTTCTCCTAATCCTTGACCATATATTGCTCCTGTTGTTGATAACATTTCTGGCATACCAGGACTACCTTTTGGACCTTCATATCTTATAACAATTACATCACCTGCTTTTATTTTTCTTTCAAGTACCGCATTTAATGCTGATGGTTCTCCATCAAAACATTTTGCTTTCCCTTTAAATTTTCTCCTTTTCATCCCAGCTACCTTTACGATAGCTCCTTCTGGAGCTAAATTTCCCTTTAATCCAACAAAACCTCCTGATGTACTTAATGGGTTAGAAGTTTTATAAATAACTTTTTGATTAGATGGAAAAATAACATTCTCATGATTTTCTCCAATTGTTTTTCCAGAAACAGTCATGCAGTCTTCATGCAAAAAACCACCTTCTAATAATGCTTTGATTAAAACAGGAACACCTCCTATCTCATATAAATCTTTTGCAACATATTTGCCGCCAGGCTTAAGATCAGCAATATAAGGTGTTTTTTTAGAAATATTAGTTACATCTTCTAACGTAAATTTTATTCCAGCTTCATTTGCAATTGCTGGTAGATGTAGAGCGGCATTAGTAGAACCTCCGGAGGCTGCTACTACAACAGCTGCATTTTCTAATGATTTTTTTGTAACAATATCTCTTGGTCTAATATTTTTTTGTAATAGATTCATTATCGACTTACCACTTGAGACTGCAAATTTATCTCGTGTCTCATATACTGCTGGGGTTCCCGCTGATCCTGGTAATGCTAAACCAATGGCTTCAGAAACGCATGCCATAGTATTTGCAGTAAATTGTCCACCACATGATCCTGCTGAAGGACAGGCAACACTTTCAAGTTCAAATAAATCTTCTTTGCTCATTTTTCCAGTTGATTGTTTACCCACTGCTTCAAAAACATCTACTATAGTCACATCTTTTCCCTTGTAACTACCAGGCAATATTGATCCCCCATAAATAAAAATTGAGGGAACATTTAATCTGAGCATTACCATCATAAGTCCAGGTAATGATTTATCACAACCAGCTAGACCAATAAGTGCATCATAGCAATGACCTCTCATGGTTAATTCTACGGAGTCGGCTATAACCTCTCTACTAATTAATGATGATTTCATTCCCGCATGACCCATTGCTATACCATCAGTAACAGTTATTGTTGTAAATTCTCTAGGAGTTCCTCCTGCGGATTTAACGCCTTTTTTGACAGCTTGGGCTTGTCTAGATAAAGTAATATTGCAAGGCGCAGCTTCATTCCAAGTTGTTGCTACTCCAACAAAAGGTTTTTCTATATCAGCAGCATTCAAACCCATCGCATAATACATAGATCGGTGCGGAGCACTCCTCACTCCGACAGAAACATGCCTGCTTGGTAGTTTAGATTTATTGATTTTCATAATTAATTTTTAATACTATTTAGAATACTATTCAACTTTTTAAGTTCAATTTTATAATCTATTAAGGCCTTCTTTTCCTTTTCGACTATCGGTTTTGGTGCTTTATTTAAGAAGGATTTATTCTTCAGCTTATTAATGGCTATTTTTATTTTTAGATCCAAATCTTTAACTGTATTAGATATTTTTTGTTTTTGTTCATTTAAATCTAAGCTTTGATCAAAGTATAAAATAACTGTTTGCCCACCAACAATAATTTTTACTCCGGTTTTATTTAATTTTGCATTACTAATTTTTGAGACTCTACCCAATCTCTTAAATACGTCTAAATTATCATTTATAACACTTATTTTA